>JAEZGP010000393.1 GCA_023437285.1 Actinomycetes bacterium
GCGATGCCCTGACCCCAGCAGGACCTGTCGATCCAGTAGGTGACCTCGGTGTCGCCGTCCACGACGAAGCTGGCGACGCTGCCGACGAGCCGCCCGTCGACCGTGACCGCCCGGTTGATCGTGTCGGGTGCGGCCCGGACCCTGGCCATGTGGGCGTCGAACGCGGCGCGGTCGTCGGGATCGGCGGCCACGAAGGCGGCCATCCGGACCGACTCCGGGTCGCGCATCTGCTCGAACAGGGCATCGAGGTCGGCGTCCTCGATCGGCCGCAGCGCCACCTCAGCCACTGAGCACCTCAGCCATCCAGCACCTCCGACTCTGATCCGCGGCGTGAACCTAACGGCCCGGTACGACACATCGGCGCGCCCTCGGCGTCAGGGCCGGGCACTCGCCGCGCATGGCACGTACGCGAAGTGCTCCACCTGCACGCGGGTGGAGGTCGGGCGGCCGTTGCTGGTCGCGTAGACACCCAGCCAGACGCCGGTGAACCCGCCCGCGACGGTGCTGTCCAGCGTCGACGCGTCGGCGACCGCGACGAGCGTCGGCTCGCTGCCCGGGGGACCGGCCAGCAGCGCGTACTCCTGGCCCCGCGTACTGATCATCAGGTGTGTCGGACCATCGGGTGCGGGCAGCTCGCCGAGCAGGGTGTCGATGTCGGCGCGCCGGTGGACGGCGGTCACGCGTCGGGTGCCGTCGTCGCCGGCGGCGACCGCGAGCCGCACGTGGTCGCGCTCGTTCTGCCGCGCCGCGAGGCCGGCTTCCTCCCCGGGAGCCAGGTCGGCGACCACGACGGCGCTCACGTCGAGGTCCCGGTGCTGCTGGCGTACCCCGAGGAACGCGGGCGTGACCGGCTCGGCCAGCGTGGCGGGCCGGGCGGCGAGGATCCAGCCGTCACCGTGCGGGGTGGCGAAGTCCGTCGCGGGTCCACGCAGGGACGTCCACCGCAGGCTGTCCGGCGCCACCACGCCCGAGGTCGTGCCCTGTGCCTCGCCCCACCGCGGCTCGGCCACGTGGGGCACGTCGACCTCGGGCCGCACCCGGCCGACGCCGGGGGCGAACACCGGCCAGCCGTCCTCCCAGGTCACCGGTACGAGGAACGTCTCGCGGCCCAGGTTGTAGTGGTACCCGCCGTACGGTCGCATGCCGAGCAGCAACGCCCACCAGGAGCCGTCCACGGTTTGCACGAGGTCGGCGTGCCCGACGCCGACGATGTCCATGCCGCGGCCCAGATGCCGGTGGGTGAGCACCGGGTTGGCCCGGTTGCCCTCGAAGGGCCCGGTCACGGACTCGGCCCGCGCCACCGACGTGGCGTGGTGGAAGTCGGTGCCGCCCTCGGCGGCGAGCAGGTAGTAGGTGCCATCCACCTTGTACAGGTGCGGCCCTTCCGCCCAGACGGCGCCGAGAACCGCACCGTTCCAGATCACGTGCTCAGGGCCGACCGGTTGCTTCGTGGCCGGGTCGAACTCGCGCACCCACACCTCGGTCTGCTCCGACCAGCGTGGCTCGCGCGCCGGGCGAGTGCCGTGCAGCCAGACGCGGCCGTCGTCGTCGAAGAACAGCGACGGGTCGATGCCGTTGTCGCCGCGCCACGGCGGGTCCGACCACGGACCCGCCGGGTCGGTGGCGGTGACCACGAAGTTGCCGCCCGGCGCGCCGTCGGGGGCGCCGACCAGGGTGCACACGACCCAGAAGACGCCGTCGTGGTGGCGAATCGTCGGGGCGTAGAGCCCGTGTGAGTAACGTAACCCCTGGTAGTCGAGCTGCCCGGGGCGGTCGATCACGTGGCCCAGCTGCTCCCAGCTCACCAGGTCGGTGCTGCGGAAGACCGGCAGGCCGGGGAAGTACTCGAACGTCGACGTCACCAGGTAGAACGTGTCACCCACCCGGCAGACGGACGGGTCGGGATAGCAGCCGGGAAGGATCGGGTTGCGCACGAGGGTCACGCCTCACCGTACCCACCGGGGTTCTCGACCGGCAGGGGTAGCCGGCGGGGCCGGTGGGTACCACCCGCACGTGACCACAACCCCGCAGCAGCAGGACCAACCGGCGAGCGACCCGTCGGCGCGGCCGCGCGTCGGTCGGGTCGCGGTGATCGCCCACACCGGCAAGACGATGGGCGGCGGCCTCGACGAACTCCGTACGCTGATCTCCGCGGAACGCGACGAAAAACCGCTCTGGTACGAGGTCCCCAAGAGCAAAAAGGCGCCGGCCAAGGTTCGCAAGGCGCTCAAGGAGGGCGCCGACCTGGTGTTCGTCTGGGGCGGCGACGGCATGGTCCAGCGGTGCTCGGACGCCCTCGTCGGCTCCGACGCGACGATCGCGATCCTCCCGGCGGGTACGGCGAACCTGTTGGCCCACAACCTGGGCATCCCCGACGACCTCGCCGAGGCGGTACGGATCGGCTTTCACGGCCGGCGCCGGAAGCTGGACCTCGGCCGGATCAACGGCGAGCACTTCGGCGTCCTCGCCGGGGTGGGCTTCGACGCCGACCTGATCCGCGACGCGGACGGCGGGCTCAAGAACCGCCTCGGTCGCGCCGCGTACCTGTGGACCGCCACGCGCAACGTCGGCACGCAACGTACCCGACTGAAGATCAAACTCGATGGTACGCCGTGGTTCGAGGGCGAAGCGACGTGCGTACTGCTCGGCAACGTCGGCACGGTGCTCGGCGGCGTCGAGGTCTTCGACGACGCCAAACCCGACGACGGCTGGCTCGACGTCGGGGTCAGCACCGCCGAGGGCCCCATCCAGTGGGCCCGCGTGTTCGGTCACATCAGCACCGGCCACACCGACCAGTCGCCGTTCGTCCGTACCACCCGGGCGAAGCGGGTCTCCATCAAGCTCGACTCGCCGCTGGCCTACGAACTCGACGGCGGCGACCGGCCGAAAACCAAGCGGATCAAGGCGCGGGTCGTCCCGGCCGCGATCACGGTGTGCGTGCCGGACGCCTGACGGGCGGTCGGGTTCAGCCGGTCTTGTGGACCAGCATGTAGCCGTACGGAGGCTCCTCCGCGACGGTCGGGGTGCTGCCCTGGAAGACCAGCGCGAAACCGACCGCGGCGAAGCGCTGCTCCATCTCCGCCGCGGACAGCCAGTACCGGTCGAAGTCCACGCCGAGAGCGGTACTGGGTCCGTTGCGCCGCAGCGTGCCGTCGCCGTGCTTGAACGCGGTGACCAGGTATCCGCCCGGCTGCACGACCCGGGCGAGTTCGGCGAACGCGCGTTCCCGGTCCTCCGGCGCCAGGTAGATCAGCGAGAACCAGCAGACCACCCCGGCCAGCGAGCCGTCCGGAAACGGCAGCGCGCGCAGGTCGCCGACCTCGTACGCGAAGCCCGGGTGCTCCCGCTCGGCGACCGCCACCATCCCGGGCGACAGGTCCACCCCGCGCGGCGACAGGCCCCGGCTGGCGAGGTACGGAAGCAGGCGCCCCGTCCCGCAGCCCACGTCGGCGACCTGCGTGCCCACGGTCAACGTCAGCTCGGCGAACAGGTCGAGCATGGCCCGCTCGACCGGCATGCTCTCCAGCAGCCCCACCAGGTACGTCGCGTAAAACTCCGAGAGCACGTCGTGCGCGTCGCGCAACTCCTCGGTCCTGGCGTCCATGCGTTCACCCTCCCTGGCGTCCGGCGCGGCGAATCTACCGGCCGGACGCGGACCGCGCCGCCCCGTTCGGGGGCGAACCCTACGCGACCGCGGGCTCGTGCGAGGCGATCCGGTGGGCGTTGGCCATCACGGTGAGCGTGATGGTGCTGGCGGTGATGGTCGGGAACACCGTGGAGTCGACGAGGTGTACCCGTTCGAAGCCGGCCGGCCGGCCCAGCGGGTCGGTCTCGAACTCGCCCGGCTGCTGGCGCATCGGCAGCGTCCCGCCGGAGTGGAAGCCCCGGCCGGGCTCGCCGAGCTTCATCGCCGGGCCCAGTGCCACCGCCCTGAGCAGCGACCGGCTGCGGTTCAGCTTGCGGACGAGCTTGCGCAGCGTCGGCCGGGTCCGCGGGTTGCTCCGCGCGTGCAGGTCGAGGCGGCCGTCGCCGCGCAGCGTCAGGCCGATCTCGCCGGAGAGGTCGGCATGCAGGTAGCCCTGGATCAGCAGCATCCGCCGCAGGAACCCCGACGAGACCGGCCGAAACGCCGGGTAGGCCGCGCGCAGGGTCGCCCGGATGGCCTGCCGGTACAGCTCGTTGTACGTGTAGACCTGCAGGTGCACGCTGTGGGCGGACAGGTCGGGGTCGAACACCTCGACGAACGCCTGCGACAGGGTGTGCAGCCCTTCGTCGAACACGTCGCGGGGGCCCGCGTAGGACAGCATCGGCAGCAGGAAGTACTGGCTGTCGCGGACCACCAGCTCGTGGTCGTACGCGCCGATCGACTCCAGGTGCAGCTTCGTGGTGGACAGCGTCCCACCGGCGACGTACAGGCGCGAGCCGAC
>JAEZGP010000494.1 GCA_023437285.1 Actinomycetes bacterium
TCGACGTGCCGGCCGCCGTGGGCCGGGCCGACTCCGGCGACATCGAGATCGACCTGGTGGAGCTGTTCACGGACGCCGCCGCGCTGGCCGCCTCGGTGGGCACCGGGATGGCGCTGTTCATCGACGAGATGCAGGACCTCGGCGCGGCGGACGTGTCGGCGATGTGCGCGGCGTGCCACGAGCTGTCGCAGACCGGCGCGCCGCTCATCGTCGTCGGCGCCGGGCTGCCGCACCTGCCGGCGCTGCTGTCGGCCAGCAAGTCCTATTCGGAGCGGCTGTTCCGTTACCAGCGCATCGACCGGCTCGACCGGCTCGCCGCCGACCGGGCCCTGGTGGCGCCGGCCGCACGGGAGGGCGTGGAGTTCGAGGCGAAAGCGCTCGACGCGCTGTACGACGCGAGCGGCGGGTACCCGTACTTCGTGCAGGCGTACGGGAAGGCGACCTGGGATCACGCGCCGCGTTCGCCGATCACGGCGGCGGACGTGCGGGTGGCGGCGCCGGAGGCCGAGGCGGAACTGGCGGTGGGCTTCTTCGGCTCCCGGTACGAGCGGGCGACGCCGGCCGAGCGGGAGTACATGCGGGCGATGGCGGGCCTGGACGCGGCGGCGGACGCGGACGCGCCGGTGCCGACCGCGGAGGTGGCGCGGTCGCTGGGCCGCAAGCCGGCGTCCCTGTCGCCGGCCCGCGACTCACTGATCAAGAAAGGGCTCATCTACTCGGGGGAGCGCGGGACGGTGGCGTTCACGGTGCCCCACTTCGCGCGGTACCTGCGGTCGCAGCCGCCGGTGGACTAGCAACGTCTAGGCTTGTCTAGCATGCGCACTAGATAGAGGTATAAGGGTCTGACGAGGGGTTTCAGGCCGCTTGGGGCCGGGTACTCACGATGCTACGTGTGTCGACAGATCGGGCATACTTGGCCAAAGGTACGATTTATCCTGCTCGCTCACCAACGCGCAACGGTTGGGTCTCAGGTCTGCAACGGTGCGTCACGTCGAGGTCGCGGCAAAAGGCCTGATCAGGCCGTGGCCTGCGAAGGCGTTCTCAACGGTGCGTAGCGGTCCTGTCACCGACATACCGGCTAGGTTGGCAGAAACAACAGAGAAATGTGGCCGACACGGCTCCGGGGGAGGCTGGCGCGATGACGACCGTGACTCCGCGATCGCTGCCGCCGCGTCAGCGGACGGCCGCCACCGTGGCGCCGGCCCCGGTCGAGGTCCCGCCCAGCCGCCGCAACTGGGTCCACGCCGCCGACGCGGTGCGCGCCTGGAGCCGGACGCGACCGCGTGCCGCGCTCGCCGGTCGGCTCGGTCTCATCGTGACCCTGGTCGCCGCCAGCTTCGGCGCCACCCAATGGTTCGGCCGCCCGATCAACTTCTTCGACCTGCGCATCTACCACGGCGCCGTGGCCTGGTGGACGAGCGGCGGCGACCTGTACCGCTACGTCAACCCCGACACCGGGCTCGGCTTCACGTACCCGCCGTTCGCCGCCATCATCATGCGGCCCATGGCCTGGCTGAGCGTCCCGGCCGCCGGCTGGCTGAGCGGCATCGCGAGCGTCGCCGCGTTCGCCTTCATCGTGGCGCTGGCAGTGCGGCCCATGGCCCGCCGGTACGGGTGGCGCACCTGGTATGCCACCGCCCTGATCGTGCCGCCCCTGGTCGCCACCGACCCGATCCGCGAGACCCTCGGCTTCGGCCAGGTCAACCTGCTGCTCGCGGCGCTCATCTTCGCCGACTTGGTCGGCCTGCGGTGGCGTGCCCGCACGGCGGCGCTGCGCGAGCGGGTCGGCGGGCCGGCGGTCGGCTTCCTCGCCAGCGGCGCGTGGGCCGGCGTCGGTATCGGCCTCGCCGCCAGCGTCAAGATCACGCCGGGCCTGTTCATCCTGTACCTGATGTTCAGCCGGCAGTGGCGCGCCGTGTTCGTCGCTATCGGCACGGCCATCGGCGCCACCTTCGCGGCCTGGATGATCGCCGGCCACGAGTCGTGGACCTACTTCAGCTCGGTCCTCTGGCAGACCGACCGGGTCGGCGCCGCCGACGCGTCGCCCAACCAGTCGCTGGCCGGCGTGCTGGCCCGGCTGTTCGACTCCAGCGACTCGCCGCCGCTGGTGTGGTTCACGTTCGCGCTGGTCGTGCTGGCGCTCGGCATCTCCCGGGCGGTGACCGCGCACCGCGACGGCGACGAGTTCACCGCGTTCGTCCTCGTGGGGCTCACCGCCAACGCGGTCTGCCCGATCTCGTGGACGCACCACCTCGTGTTCCCCGTACTCGCCATCATCGTGCTGGCCGACGCGGCGGTGCGGCGGCGGACCTCGGCGACCGCGCTGCTGCTGCCCCGGCTGGCCGGGGCCCGCCTGCCGATGCGGCTGAGTGCCCGCTTCGCGGGCGTGCCGTACGCCGCGCTGGCGCTGGCCGTCTACGTGCTCTACGTCGTGTCGCCGGTGTGGGACTTCGGGCACCTGCTGCCGCTGGAGTCGCACTACTCGGACGGGATGCTGGGCTGGCTCGCGGAGAACTCGCTCGGCCTGGCGGTGCTCGCCCTGATCGTCGTGCTGCCGTGGCGGCCCGGTGCCGCCCCCGCGTTCACGCCGGCCCGCCGCGTCACGGACAGTTGACCCACTCGTCGGTGCCG
>JAEZGP010000529.1 GCA_023437285.1 Actinomycetes bacterium
GCCGCGCTGCGCGCGCTGGGGTTGGGCCGGGGACTGGACGCGATCGCGGCCCCGACCACCGCCTCCGGCGTACGCCGCCCGGACGGCCGGTGGCTGGTCGAGGCCCCGGCCGTGCCCGACCAGCCCATGGTCGTGCACGCCGACGACCTGCACGACACGCTGATGGCGGGGTTGGGGGAGACGCTCGAGATCCGTACCGCCACGGAGGTCACCGGCGTGCGTGCCGCCCCCGGCGACCGCCCGGCCGTCACCACGGGCCGCTACACGTTCGAGGCGGACCTCGTCGTGGCGGCCGATGGCGTGGACTCGCTGCTGCGTCGCCGCGCCCTGGCCGGCGCCTCCCCGGTGCCCGGCGGCTTCACCACGTGGCGGGCCGTCATTCCCTGGTTCCGCGCGCCCAAGCTGTCCGCGACGGTGCCGCCGGCCGGCGAGATGCTCGGCTCCGGTCGCCGGTTCGTGCACGCGACGCTCGGCGAGCGCGGGTCGGCCGGGGGCTCGTCGCGTGGCGGCATCTACTGGGTGGCCACCGCCCCCGGCGCGGCCCGCCCGGAGTCGCCCACCACCCAGCTGGCCCTGCTGCGCCGCTGGTTCGCCGACTGGCAGGCGCCGGTCGGCGACCTGCTCGCCGCCACCGAACCCGACGACCTGGTGCAACGCGCCGGTCAGGAGCTGCGCCCCCTGCCGCCGCGCTTCGACACGGCGGTCGGCGGCGGGGGACTGGTCCTGCTGGGCGACGCCGCCCACGCGTCCACCCCGAACCTCGTTCAGGGCGCCTGCCTCGCGTTCGAGGACGCCGCGACGCTGCGGGCACTGGTGGCACCGGCCCGGCCGGGCCGCGAGCTGGTCGCCGCGCTGCAGGCCTACACCCGGGTACGCCGGTCCCGCGTGACGCGGCTGGCCCGGTCGTCACACCGCCTGGGCCGGGTGTTGCAGGCCCAGGGCCGGCTGACGACCCGCGCCCGCGACGCCGCGCTGGGTGCCGTGGCGCCGCGCCTTTTCGGCCGGGCCCGCGACACGGCGGCCGACTGGCAACCCCCGTCCTGACCGCGCCGGCCCGGCGTCCTCAGGTGGGGTTTTCCGCGATGCAGGCGGTGGCGACGCGGGTGAAGCCGCAGCGTTCGTAGACCCGGGCGACGGCGTCGCTCTCGGCTGCGAGGAACACCAGGCCGCTGCCCCGATCGCGGGCGTGGCGGGCGAGCAGGTCGCTGACCGCCGCGCCGAGGCCCCGGCGCCGCGCGCTCGGCAGGGTGGCGACGCCGACGACCTCGGCACCGGTGGGGGCGATCTGGACGGCGCCGGTGGCGACGATGCCATCGGCGGTCTCGGCGACCGCGTGCCGGAAGAAGCCGGCGCGGGCGGCGTCGCGGACGAAGGCGAGCAGGGCGTCGGGTACGGGCGTCGCGGCGGCGTCGCGTTCGGCGGGGCCGATGGGGCCGGTGGCCGTGCCGAGGTTGGCGAAACCCAGCTCCGCGACGGCGGACTGGGTGGCGAAATCGCGTGCGAAGTCGGCATCGTCCGGGTCGAGGAGCCGGACGCGGGCGTCCTGCGGGGGCTGGGGCGTCGTCGGCGAGGCGCACACCATCAGGGGTACGCGCGCGACGCGCAGGCCGCTCGCGCCCACCGCGTCGAACAGCGCGGGCGTGGTCTCGTGGACCCACTCGAACGCCTCGGGGAGGCCAAGTTCGCGCTGCCGCGCGCGGACCGCATCGACGTTCATGACATCAACCGTGGTCGTTCCAATGCGCGGGCGGGCATAATGGGGCCAACCGCCACGGCCCACCCCAAAGATCTCGAACGCTCCGAGGGTCTCGACGGGCGCTCCGCCGGCGCGGGGGAACTGGTCGTAGGCCCGCTCGATCGCGTGGAGCGTGTCGATGGACGTGGTCACGGCTCTGTACCTTAACGCCCACTAGGTGGGACGCCAAACGCTTTGTTGATCTGGGGCGCGATGGCGGTCGCGTACACTGCACAGACGGGTAGTTGGGCCGACGTCGTCCCACCACGCTTTTGTGATGACGACTGGAGGCACCCATGACCGCACCGCCGGCCCAGGGCTTGTACGACCCCGCCCATGAGCGGGACGCGTGCGGCGTTGCATTTGTGGCCGACGTTGCCGGTCGGCGCGCGCACGATGTCGTCCAGAAGGGCCTCGACGCCCTTGTCCGGCTCGACCACCGGGGCGCCCGCGGCGCCGAGCCGAACACCGGCGACGGCGCCGGCATCATGATCCAGGTCCCGGACGCGTTCCTGCGTTCGGTGGTCGACTTCACCCTGCCGCCGGCCGGCTCGTACGCCACCGGCCTGGTGTTCCTGCCCATGGACGAGGCCGACGCGGCGCGCGCCGCGACGATCATCGAGAAGTACGCGGTGGTCGAGGGCGCGCAGGTGCTCGGCTGGCGCGACGTGCCCACGGATGCCAGCGGCCTCGGCGAGTCGGCGCTGGCGGCCATGCCCCGCGTGCGGCAGATCTTCCTGGCGGCCCAGCGGCTCACCGGCGGCCCCGCGGGCCCGGCCGGCGCGGCGCTGAGCGGCGTCGAGCTCGAACGGGTCATGTTCTGCGTCCGCAAGCAGGTGGAGCGCGAGACCCGCGAGCGCGGCGTCGGGGTGCACTTCCCCTCGCTGTCGGGCCGCACCATGGTCTACAAGGGCATGCTCACCCCCAACCAGCTGCCGGAGTTCTTCCCCGACCTGCTCGACGAGCGGGTCGACAGCGCCATCGCGCTGGTGCACTCCCGCTTCTCCACCAACACGTTCCCGTCGTGGCCCCGGGCCCATCCCAACCGGTTCATGGCCCACAACGGTGAAATCAACACGATCCGGGGCAACAAGAACTGGATGGCCGCCCGCGAGGCGCTGCTGCGCAGCGACCTCATCCCGGGTGACCTGCGCCGGGTGTTCCCCATCTGCTCGCCGGACGCCTCCGACTCGGCCAACTTCGACGAGGTGCTCGAGCTGCTGCACCTGGCCGGCCGCAGCCTGCCCCACGCCGTACTGATGATGATCCCGGAGGCGTGGGAGAACGACACCGCGATGGACCCGGACCGCCGGTCGTTCTACCAGTTCCACGCCTCGCTCATGGAGCCGTGGGACGGCCCGGCCAGCGTCGTGTTCTCCGACGGCACGCTCGTCGGCGCGGTCCTCGACCGCAACGGCCTGCGACCGGGCCGCTGGTGGCGCACGAGCGACGGGCTCGTCGTGCTCGCCAGCGAGGCGGGCGTGCTCGACCTCGACCCGGCCACCGTCGCGCAGAAGGGTCGCCTGCAGCCGGGCCGGATGTTCCTGGTAGACACGGCCGCCGGCCGCATCATCGAGGACGACGAGATCAAGAAGGAGCTGGCCGCCGCCCAGCCGTACGACGACTGGCTGTCGGCCGGCCTGATGCACCTCGACGAGCTGCCGCCGCGCGAGCATGTCGTCTACACGCACGACTCGGTGCAGCGCCGCCAGCAGACGTTCGGCTACACCGAGGAGGAGCTGAAGATCCTCATCGGGCCGATGGCGCGGGCCGGCGCGGAGCCGATCGGCTCCATGGGCACCGACACCCCGATCGCCGCGCTGAGCAAGCGCCCCCGCCTGCTCTACGACTACTTTGCCCAGTTGTTCGCCCAGGTCACGAACCCGCCGCTGGACGCCATCCGCGAGGAACTGGTCACCAGCGTGTCGGCGACGATCGGCCCGGAGGGCAACCTGCTCGACCCGGGGCCGGCCAGCTGCCGGCAGATCGTGCTGCCGTTCCCCGTCATCGACAACGACGAACTCGCCAAGATCTACTCGATCGACGACGACGGCGACATGCCGGGCTTCCGGGCGGTACGGGTCTCCGGCCTGTACCGGGTGCGCGACGGCGCCGCCGGCCTCAAGGCGCGGCTGACGGAGATCTGCCGGCACGTGTCCGAGGCGATCGAGGACGGCGTGCGCATTCTGGTGCTGTCCGACCGCGACTCGACGGCCGACCTCGCGCCGATCCCGTCGCTGCTGCTCACGGCCGCCGTGCACCAGCACCTCATCCGCGAGCAGACCCGCACCCAGGTGGCGCTGGTCGTGGAGTCCGGCGACTGCCGCGAGGTGCACCACGTGGCCGTGCTGCTCGGCTTCGGCGCGGCCGCGGTCAATCCGTACCTGGCGTTCGAGAGCGTCGAGGACCTCATCGCCACCGGCGCGCTCACCGGCGTCGCGCCGGCCAAGGCGGTGCGCAACTACGTCAAGGCGCTCGGCAAGGGCGTCCAGAAGATCATGTCGAAGATGGGCATCTCGACGGTGTCGTCCTACACCGGCGCGCAGGTCTTCGAGGCGGTCGGCCTGGAGCAGAAGCTCGTCGAGCGCTACTTCGCGGGCACCAGCTCGACCATCGGCGGCGTCGGGCTCACCGAGATCGCCGCCGAGGTGGCCGCGCGGCACGCCACGGCGTACCCGGCCAACGAGGCCGAGCGGGCCCACCGGCGCCTGGAGGTCGGCGGCGAATACCAGTGGCGCCGCGAGGGCGAACTGCACCTGTTCAACCCCGAGACGGTGTTCCTGCTGCAGCACGCCACCCGCGCGCGCCGCTATGAGGTGTTCCAGCAGTACACGTCCGCGGTCGACAAGGCCGCGGCCGACTCCGGCTACCTGCGGGGCCTGTTCGAACTCAAAATCGGGGTACGCGAGCCGGTGCCGCTGTCCGAGGTGGAGCCCGCCAGCGAGATCGTCAAGCGGTTCGCCACGGGCGCCATGTCATACGGGTCGATCTCGGCGGAGGCGCACGAGACCCTGGCCATCGCGATGAACCGCCTCGGCGGCAAGTCGAACACGGGCGAGGGCGGCGAGGACGTCGAGCGCCTCTACGACCCGCGGCGGCGTTCGGCCGTCAAGCAGGTCGCCAGCGGCCGCTTCGGCGTCACCACGGAATACCTGGTCAACGCCGACGACATCCAGATCAAGATGGCGCAGGGCGCCAAGCCCGGCGAAGGCGGGCAGCTGCCCGGCAACAAGGTGTGGCCGTGGGTCGCCAAGACCCGGCACGCCACGCCGGGCGTCGGCCTCATCTCGCCGCCGCCGCACCACGACATCTACTCGATCGAGGACCTGGCGCAGCTCGTCTACGACCTCAAGAACGTCAACCCGGCGGCGCGCATCCACGTCAAGCTCGTCTCGGAGATCGGCGTGGGTACGGTCGCCAGCGGCGTGGCCAAGACCAAGGCCGACGTCATCCTCATCTCCGGACACGACGGCGGTACGGGCGCGTCGCCGCTGAACTCGCTCAAGCACGCCGGCACCCCGTGGGAGCTGGGCTTGGCCGAGACGCAGCAGACGCTGCTGCTGCAGCGCCTGCGCGACCGCGTGACGGTGCAGGTCGACGGCCAGCTCAAGACCGGCCGCGACGTCATCATCGCGGCGCTGCTCGGCGCCGAGGAGTTCGGTTTCGCGACCGCGCCGCTGATCGTGTCGGGCTGCATCATGATGCGCGTGTGTCACCTCGACACCTGTCCGGTCGGCATCGCCACGCAGAACCCGGTGCTGCGCAAGCGTTTCACCGGTACGCCGGAGTTCGTGGAGAACTTCTTCACCTTCCTCGCCGAGGAGGTGCGCGGCTACCTGGCCGCGCTGGGCTTCCGGACGCTGGCGGAGGCGATCGGCCACGCCGAGCTGATCGACACCCGGCCGGCCGCGAACCACTGGAAGGCGCACGGGCTCGACCTGCGGCCGCTGCTGCACGTACCCGACCTGCCGCAGGGCGCGTCGCGCAGCCGCACCACCGACCAGGACCACGGCCTGCGGTACGCGCTGGACCGCCAGCTCATCGAGCGGGCCGGGGTGGGGCTGGACCTGCTCGCGGCCGGTGAGCGGATCAGCCTGACGTCGCCGGTACGCAACGACAACCGCAGCGTCGGCGCCATGCTCGGCGGGGAGATCGTGCGGCGGGCGGGCACCAAGCTGCCCGACGACATCTTCCACGTCGAGCTGCGCGGCACGGCGGGGCAGTCGTTCGGCGCCTTCGCGCCGAAGGGCCTGACGCTGCGCCTGACGGGCGACGCGAACGACTACGTGGCCAAGGGCCTGTCCGGCGGACGGGTGATCGTGCGGCCGGACGAGAACGCGCCGTTCGCCGCCGAGGACCAGATCATCGCCGGCAACACCATCCTCTACGGCGCCACCGGCGGCGAGCTGTACCTGTCCGGCCAGGTGGGCGAGCGGTTCGCGGTGCGTAACTCGGGCGCCGTCGCGGTCGTCGAGGGCGTGGGCGACCACGGGTGCGAGTACATGACGGGCGGCACGGTGGTCGTGCTGGGCCGCACCGGTCGCAACTTCGCCGCCGGCATGTCGGGCGGCTCGGCGTTCGTGTGGCAGCTGGACCCGTCGCGGGTCAACGGCGAGCTGGTCGACCTGAGCCCGGTGAGCGCCGAGGAAGAGCCGGTGCTGCGCCAGCTCGTGGAGCGCCACCACGCCGAGACGGGGTCAACCGTCGCCGGCCGGCTGCTCGACCGGTGGGAGGCGGCGCTGGGCGAGTTCACCGCCGTCGTACCGCGCGACTACAAGCGCGCGATCAAGGTCATCCGCGCCGCCGAGGCCGCCGGTCGGGACATCGATGAGTCGATCATGGCGGAGCTGGCGGCCGGACCGGTCGCCGCACCCGCGCCGGCCGAGGCGGCGCCCCCGCGCCAGGCCGTCGGGACGGAGGTGGCCCGTGCCTGACCCGAACGGTTTCCTGCGCTACGACCGGCGGCTGCCGCCCCGGCGTCCGGTGCCGGTGCGCCTGCTCGACTGGCACGAGGTCTATCCCGAGGCCAGCGACGAACTCATCCGCGAGCAGGCGACCCGCTGCATGGACTGCGGCATCCCGTTCTGTCACCAGGGCTGCCCGCTGGGCAACCGGATCCCGGACTGGAACGACCTCGTGCGCACCGGCAACTGGGACTTCGCGATCGAGGCGCTGCACGCCACGAACAATTTCCCGGAGTTCACCGGTCGGTTGTGCCCGGCGCCCTGCGAGGCGGCGTGCGTACTCAGCATCAGCGGCGGGCAGCCGGTCACGATCAAGCAGGTCGAGGTCGAGATCATCAACCGGGCGTTCGACCGGGGGACGGTCGTGGCCAACCCGTCGCCGACACCGTCGGGCCGGCGCGTCGCGGTGGTGGGCTCCGGCCCGGCCGGGCTGGCCGCCGCCCAGCAGCTCGCCCGGGCGGGCCACGAGGTCACCGTGTACGAGCGCGACGACGAGCCCGGCGGCCTGCTGCGCTACGGGATCCCGGACTTCAAGCTCGAAAAGCACCACATCGACCGGCGGCTGGAGCAGCTGCGCGCCGAGGGGGTCCGCTTCGTCACCAGCTGCAACGTCGGCGTCGACGTCACCGCCGCGCAGCTGCGCGCCGAGTACGACGCGGTGGTGCTGGCGGCGGGTGCGCTCGCCGCCCGCGACACCCCGCAGACGCCCGGCCGTACGCTCAAGGGCGTACACCTGGCGATGGAGCACCTCGTGCCCGCCAACCGGGTCGTCGCCGGCAAGCAGGACGCGGCCGAGATCGACGCGGCCGGCCGTCACGTGATCATCATTGGCGGCGGTGACACGGCGGCGGACTGCCTGGGCGTGGCGCACCGGCAGGGCGCGGCGAGCGTGACGCAGCTCGACATCTACCCGCTGCCGCCGGAGCAGCGCGACGAGTCGCGCGACCCGTGGCCCACCTGGCCGACGATCCTGCGCAACTACCCGGCACACGAGGAGGGCGGCACGCGCGCCTTCGCGGTGGCGGTCTCGGAGTTCGTGGGTGACGCCGAGGGCAACGTGCGGGCGGTGCGCATCGCCGAGGTGACGGTGACCCGCAAGAACGGCCAGCGGGTCGTCACCGCGGTGCCCGGCACCGAGCGCGAGCTGCCGGCCGATCTGGTGCTGCTCGCCATCGGGTTCCAGGGCACCGAGGAGGGGCCGCTGCTGGAGCAGCTGGGCCTCGCCCGTACCCCGTCGGGTGCGATATCGTGCGGCCCCGACTGGCAGACGGACGCCCCGGGCGTTTTCGTCGCGGGGGACATGCACCGCGGCGCGTCGCTGGTCGTGTGGGCGATCGCCGAGGGCCGCGCCGCCGCGGCCGCGGTGCACGCGTACCTGGGAGGTGCCGGCGTCCTGCCGGCGCCGGTTGAGCCTGCGGACCGCCCACTGGCGGTGCGCTGACCGGTGTGAGCGACGAGGCTCATATCGGTTTACCACTATGCGGTCGGGGCGTGGACCGACGCGGGCGACGCGGCCCGTTGCGGCGTACTCTTGTCGGTGGTTCCGCCCGGAAGAAATGTCCGTTAAAAGTTGTTTGCGGAACGTTCACTGGACGATATGAGGTCGGCCATGGGGCTGACCTGGGAGAGGCATAGCCTGATGACCGTGACCCGTCGCGCGAAGATTGTCTGTACCCTTGGGCCCGCCGTGGACTCCCCGGCGCGCATCCGCGAGCTCATCGCCGCCGGTATGGACATCGCCCGGCTCAACATGAGCCATGGCGCTCAGGCCGACCACGAGAACCGGTTCAACATGGTTCGGGCGGCCGCGGCCGAGGCCGACCGACCCATCGGCATCCTCGCCGACCTGCAGGGTCCCAAGATCCGCCTGGGCAAGTTCGCCGAGGGCCACACCGAGTGGCGCACCGGCGAGACCGTCGTCATCACCAGCGACGACATCCTGGGTACGCACGACCGCGTCTCCTGCACGTACCGGAGACTTCCCTCCGAGGTCCGGGTCGGCGACCGCCTGCTCATCGACGACGGCAAGGTCGCCGTCGAGGTCCTCGGCGTCACCGGGCCCGACATCAGCTGCGCCGTCGTCGAGGGCGGTCCGGTCTCCGACAGCAAGGGCGTCTCGCTGCCCAACGTCGCGGTGAGCGTGCCGGCCCTGTCCGACAAGGACGCCTCCGACCTGCGCTTCGCGCTGCAACTCGGCGTCGACATGATCGCGCTGTCGTTCGTGCGCTCGGCCGACGACATCAAGCTCGTCCACGAGATCATGGACGAGGTCGGCGTCCGGCTGCCGGTCATCGCGAAGATCGAGAAGCCGGAGGCCGTGGCGAAGCTGGAGTCCATCGTGGACGCCTTCGACGCGATCATGGTGGCGCGCGGCGACCTCGGCGTCGAGCTGCCGCTCGAGCAGGTGCCGCTCGTGCAGAAGCGCGCCGTCCAGCTCGGCCGCGAGCAGGCCAAGCCGGTCATCGTCGCCACCCAGATGCTCGACTCGATGATCGAGAACTCGCGTCCCACCCGGGCCGAGGCCTCCGACGTGGCCAACGCGGTGCTCGACGGCGCCGACGCCGTGATGCTCTCCGGCGAGACCAGCGTGGGCGCCCACCCGGTGCAGACCGTACGCACCATGGCCCGCATCGTCACCACCACCGAGTCCGGCCCCATCTCCGTGCCGCGCCTGCAGCACGACCCCCGCACCCGCGGCGGCGCCATCACCGCGGCCGCCTCGAACATCGCCCGGGCCACCGGCGCCAAGGCGCTGGTCGCCTTCTCCCAGACGGGCGACACGGTGCGCCGCCTCGCCCGACTGCACTGCGAGCTGCCGCTCATCGCGCTCACCCCCGAGCCGGCGGTGCGTCGCCAGCTCGCCCTCAGCTGGGGCGTCGACGCCTACCTGGTGCCGTTCGTCCAGCACACGGACGACATGTTCCGCCAGGTCGACCAGTCGCTGCTCGGCCTCGGCGTCGCCGAGCCGGGCGACTACGTGGTGATCGTCGCCGGTACGCCGGCCGGCACTCCGGGCTCGACCAATACCCTACGGCTGCACAAGATCGGGTCGTTGTCGTCGTGACGGCGAACGGCAGTGGGGACCGGCCGAACCCGGCCGGTTCCCAAGCGCCCGCCGACCAGCTCGGACTGGTCGGCCAAGCGGCGGTTGACGCCCTCGTGGCGCTGCTCGACCTGGAAGAGCTGGGCCCGGACATGTTCCTCGGGGTCAGCCCGCCCGTCGGGCCGCAGCGCGTGTTCGGCGGGCAGGTCGCCGGGCAGGCGCTCGTCGCGGCGGGCCGTACGGTCGACCCGGCGCGTGCGGTCCACTCGCTGCACGGATACTTCGTGCGGCCCGGCGACCCGACCGAACCCATCACGTACTCGGTGGAGCGGGTCCGGGATGGTCGCTCGTTCTCCGTGCGGCGCTCGGTCGCCACCCAGCACAACAAGACGATCTTCTTCATGTCCGCGTCCTTCCACGTACCGGAGGAAGGGCTGGACCATCAGGCACCCGCGCCCCGCGTCGTGCCCGGCGCGCCGACCGGCGACACCGCCGAGCCGGGCGCCGTCGACGACCGGTCGGTACCGCCGCCGGAGGAACTGCCCTCCCTCGTCGAGCGGCTCGCCCAGTACCCGGAGCGGGCCGCCACCCTCGCCATGCGCGACGTGCCGATCGACGTGCGCTACGTCAACGAGCCCGGTTGGGGACGCCCCGGCAGCCGGCGCGCGGCGCCGCACCAGCGGGTATGGATGCGCATCGACGGCGCGCTGCCCGACGATCCGCTCCTACACGCGTGTGCGCTCACCTTCGCCTCGGACCTGACGCTGCTGGACTCCGTCCTGGCCACGCACGGTGAGGTCTGGGGGCCGGGCGGCATGATCGGCGCGAGCCTCGACCACGCGATGTGGTTCCACCGCCCGTTCCGTGCCGACGAGTGGTTGCTCTACGACTGCTGGAGCCCGTCCGCCTCGGACGCGCGCGGGCTGGCCACCGGCCGCCTCCAGACCCCCGATGGCCGTCACGTGGCCAGCGCCGTGCAGGAGGGCCTCCTGCGCCGCGTCGGCGGCTGACGTCGCGCGCCATGATCGGCGATCCGGGTACGGGGCTGCGAGTTTTCTGCGCGTGTCCTACCCGAGACGCAGATCTTGACGCTTTCGGGGCGGAGGAATCGTGGGGAGGAATCGGGTGGCGGAGCTGGGCTTCCGGGCGTTCGCCGGTGATCGCGCCTCGCCCGTGATCCTTCACGTGCCGCACGCGTCCCGGCACGTTACGCCCGCCGCCCGGGCGAGCATCGTGCTCGACGACGACGCGCTGGTGGCCGAGTTGGACCGCATGACCGACGCGTACACCGACCTGATCGCCGAGCGCGCCGCGCGGGCCGCCGCCACGACGCCGTGGCGCTTCGTCAACCAGGCCTCGCGGCTGGTGGTGGATCCGGAACGGTTCTGCGACCCGGCCGCCGAGGAGATGACGACGGTCGGCATGGGCGCCG
This sequence comes from Actinomycetes bacterium, assembly GCA_023437285.1. Taxonomy (GTDB): domain Bacteria; phylum Actinomycetota; class Actinomycetes; order Mycobacteriales; family Micromonosporaceae; genus Luedemannella. The sequence goes on from JAEZGP010000529.1 coordinate 11,175, forward strand.
TCTACACGCGCACGTCGCACGGCGAAGTGCTGCGCGCCGATGACGCCACCGTCGCCGAACAGTTGCTCGCCGCGCATTTCAGGCCGTACGCCAGGGCGATGACCGACCTGGTGAACGAGCGGCTCGCCGCCCACGGCCGCGCGGTGATCATCGATGTGCACTCGTACCCGTCGGCGCCGCTGCCGTACGAGCTGCACGGGCGGGACCCGCGTCCGCCGGTCTGCCTGGGTACTGACGCCGCGCACACCCCGGGCTGGCTGGCCGACGCCGCGCGCGACGCGTTCGCGGGCCTCGGCGTCGGCTGGAACACGCCGTTCGCGGGCTGCTACGTGCCGCTGGAGCAGTACGGCCGCGACGACCGGGTGGCCGCGCTCATGGTAGAGATCCGGCGCGACACGTACATGGTGGAGCCCGCCGGAGCACCGACCGTCGGCCTGGACGCGGTCGTCGGGGCGCTGGCCGCCCTGGTCGACGCCGCCAGTTGATCGCCGGGGGACCGGCAAGATCGGCACACCGCGTGTTCATGGTCCGGGCCGGCCGGCGATAATCACCGCATGCGCCTGTCAGCCCGGGTCGACTACGCCCTCCGTGCCGTCTGTGAACTCGCGTCCGCCGGGAAGGGCGGCGGGCCGGTGACGTCCGAGCGGCTGGCCACGGCGCAGAGCATCCCGCCGAAGTTCCTGGAGAGCATCCTGCTGCAGTTGCGCCGCGGCGGGGTGGTGAACGCCCAGCGCGGCCCGGAGGGTGGCTACTGGCTGGCCCGCCCGGCCGACGAGATCACGCTGGCGGACATCATCCGGGTCATCGACGGGCCGCTGGCGCACGTGCGGGGGCAGCGCCCCGAGGACCTCGGGTACGCCGGGGCGGCCCGTGCGCTGCAGGACGTCTGGATCGCCCTGCGCGCGAGTGAGCGCCAGATCCTGGAACTCGTCACGATCGCCGATGTCGTCTCGGGCGACCTGCCCGAGCGGGTCCGCGATCTGGTCGCCGACCCCGCCGCCTGGGTGTGAGCAAGGCCGCGGGGCCGGCGTAGGCCTCACGCGGCCGTCGTGAGGCGGGTGGCCGCGGTACTGATGCCGGCGGGTACGCGCACGTGCACGGTGTCGCCCACGCCGACCCCCAGCGGCACGAACTGGGCCCGGGTCAGCGACACCTGGATCACCTGGTCGTCGGTGGTGACCTCCACCCGGATCTCGAACCCGACGCGGGTGACCCGGGTGATCCGGCCGGTCACCGACTCCGGCGACGGATCACCGGTGTGCAGCTCCAGGTCGTGGGGGCGGACGAGGCGGTCGCCGACCTGGGTGACCGGACCGAGGAAGCGCATGACGAAGGTGTTGGCCGGCTCGTCGTAGAGCTGGTCGGGGGAGCCGACCTGCTCGATGCGGCCGTCGTTGATCACGACGATCTCGTCGGCGACCTCCAGGGCCTCCTCCTGGTCGTGGGTGACGAAGATCGTGGTCACGTGCACCTCGTCGTGCAGGCGGCGCAGCCAGTCGCGCAGTTCCTTGCGTACCTTCGCGTCGAGCGCGCCGAACGGCTCGTCCAGCAGCAGCACCGTGGGCTCCACGGCCAGGGCCCGGGCCAGGGCCATGCGCTGGCGCTGGCCGCCGGACAGCTGCGAGGGCAGCCGGTCGGCGAACTGCTCCAGGTGCACGAGGGCGAGCAGTTCGTTGACCCGGTCGCGGACCTCGGCCTTGGGCCGCTTGCGGATCTCCAGACCGAAGGCCACATTGCGGCGTACGGTCATGTGCTTGAACGCCGCGTAGTGCTGGAACACGAAGCCGACGTTGCGTTTCTGGGGCGACAGGTGGGTGGCGTCGATGCCCTCGATCTCCACCGTGCCGCTGTCGGCGCTCTCCAGCCCGGCGATGATGCGCAGCAGGGTGGATTTGCCGCCGCCGGAGGGACCGAGCAGCGCCGTGAGCCGGCCGGAGGGGATCGACAGGGACACGTCGTCCAGCGCGACGAAGCTGCCGAAGCGCTTCGTGACGTTCGCTATCTCGATGCTCAACGCTCTTCCTTCGGGCGAATGACGGACACGACGATGACGCTGGCCACGGCCACCAGGGTGAGCAGGAACCCGATGGCGTAGGCGCTGTCGGTGTTGAAGTTCTGGTAGAGCTCCTCGACAGCCAGGGTGGCGGTGCGGGTCTCGCCGAGCACGTTGCCGGAGACGACCTTCACGGCGCCGAACTCGCCCAGCGAGCGGGCGAGGCTCAGCACGACGCCGTAGACGACGCCCCACTTGATGGCGGGCAGCGTGATGCGGCGAAACGTCTGCAGCGCGTTGGCGCCCAGGCTCCGCGCGGCCTGCTCCTGTTCGTCGCCGACCTCTTCGAGGACCGGTACGACCTCGCGGATGACCAGCGGCAGGGCGACGAAAACGGTCGCCATGACGATGCCCGGAGTGGCGAAGATGATCTGCAGGCCGGCGTTTTCCAGCGTCGGGCCGAACCAGCCGTTGCGGCCGCCGTAGACCAGGACCAGGGAGAAGCCCACGACGATGGGCGACACGGACAGCGGCATGTCCAGCAGCGCGCTCAGCAGCCGCTTGCCGGGGAACCGGTAGCGCACCAGCAGCAGCGAGATGCCCACGCCGAACACGGTGTTGATGACGACGGAGATCACCGCCACCTGGACCGTCAGGCCCAGCGCGTGGGTCAGGTCGGGGTCGTCGAAGATGTGGCGCAGGCTGTCCAGCCCGTCGGCGAACGCGTTCTTGGCCACCAGGGTCACCGGCCAGGCGACGAGCAGCACCAGGTACGCCGTGATGACCAGCCGCAGCGCGTACTTCATGGGGTTTCTAACCACGGCGCACCATCCTGCGCTGCAGCAGGTCGAGCGTCACGATGACGGTCAGCGAGATGGCCAGCAGCACGGTGGCCACGGCCGCCGCGCTGTCGAGGTTGTCGTTTTCGATGCTCGACAGGATGCGCACCGACGTGACCTCCGTACGCATGGGCAGGTTGCCCGACAGCAGCACCAGCGAGCCGTACTCGCCGACCGCGCGGGCGAACGACAGCGCGGCACCGGCGGCGATGGCGGGGATGAGGCTCGGCAGGATGATGCGCCGGAAGATGGTGAACCGGCCCGCGCCGAGCGACGCCGCGGCCGCCTCGGCCTCCCTGTCCAGCTCGGCGAGCACCGGCTGCACGGTGCGCACCACGAACGGCAGGGTGACGAACAGGAACGCCAGGAACACCGAGGCCCGCGTGTTGGCCACGTTGATGCCCAGCGGGCTCTTCGGTCCGTACAGGGACAGCAGGACGAGCCCGGCGATGATGGTCGGCAGCGCGAACGGGATGTCGATGATCACTTCGAGGACGCGCTTGCCGAAGAAGCGGTCGCGCACCAGGACCCACGCGATCAGCGTGCCCATGACGACGTTGACGAGCGTGACCAGGAACGCGAAGCCTACCGTCAGCCTGATCGCCGCGGCCGTCTGCTCGTTGGTCACCGTGTGCCAGAAGTTGGCCCACCCGCCGCCCGCGGCGGTGACCACGACGGCGGCGAGCGGGATGAGGACCAGCAGGCTGAACCACAGCATCGCGATGCCGAGGCCCAGGCCCGAGGCCCGGGTGAGGGGGAGACCCGCCCGAGCCGACCGGCGGTTGCCCGCCGGCCGGCCCGTGGCGACTGCCGGTGCGCTCACGACGCTACTGCGCCTTCCCGGAGGCGGCGATGATCTTCACGATGAGGCCCTCCTTCTCGTCGAAGTACTTCTTCGACAGGGCCGACCAGCTCTCGAAGTCGTTGGCGACGGTGAGCAGCTTGGCGGGCTTGGGGAAGGGGTTGGCGGCGTCCTGCGCGCCGGTGATGCCGGTCGTGTCGACGCCCTCGATGACGGGGCGGAAGCCCTTGAGCGCGAACTGCCGCTGGCCGTCCTTGCTGAGCACGAAGTCCAGCCACTCCTTGGCCTTCGGGTTGGCGTCCTTGAGGATGGCGCCCGGGTTCTCGATCAGCAGGGTCGTGTCCGGGTAGACCCACTCCAGTTCCTGGCCGTTCTGCACCGCCAGGATCGCCTCGTTCTCGTACGCCAGCAGGACGTCACCCGTACCGCCGAGGAAGCTCGTGGTGGCCTCCCGGCCGCTGCCCGGCAGGGCCACCACGTTCGCGAAGAGCTTCGTGAGGTACTCCCCGGCCTGCGCGTCGGTGCCGCCGTTGGCGGTGATGTGGCCCCACGCGGCGAGCGCGTTCCAGCGCGCGGCGCCGGACGAGGCCGGGTTGGGGGTCACGATGCCGATGCCCGGCTTGATCAGGTCGTCCCAGCCCTTGATGCCCTTGGGGTTGCCCTTGCGCACGGCCAGCACCACGACCGAGGACGACACGATGCCCTTGGTCGGGCCGGCGTTCCAGCTGGCGTCGACCAGGCCCGCGTCGACCAGGCGGGTGACGTCGCTGCTCACCGAGAAGTGCACGTAGTCGGCCTTGAGGCCGCTGACGACCGCGCGGCTCTGGTCGCCCGAGGCGCCGTACGAGGTCTTGAACTTCACGCCCTTGCCGGCGGGGGTCTTGTTCCATTCGGCCGCGATGGCCTTGTTCGCGGCTTCGGGGACCGCGAAGCCGACGATGTTGAGGGTGACGTCCGAGCCCGAGGCGGGATCGTCGCCGCTGCCGCCGCAGGCCGACAGCGCCAGGCCGGCGGCGACGGTGAGCGCGACAAGGGCTCTGGTACGGATCTTCATAAGGGGATCTGTCCTCCCTGAGGCGCGCGGGGGCGCGCGCCGAGATGTCATACACGTCGAGGGGTCGTGCGTCGGTGCGCTTCGCGGCGATGCGAGGGCGGCCGACCAGGAATCAGCGCGGTAGCTGCGTCGTGCCGGTGCGCGGGTCGCGGGCTAGCGGAGGCCGTCGACCCGCGAGGTACAGCCCTTGGCGCGACGAGCGGCCCGGCCAGGCAGCGCTGCCGTCGGCGCGCACACCTTCCGAAGGTTCATCGTCGCTCCCTGTATTTCCGATCAACTTAATCGGCTTAGTGGGTCAACCGTAGGTCGTCCCCGCCGTCCCGTCAATCGGGAGGGCCGTCCCAGCGTTGCGCCTTGTCCCGATTGCCGGCCTCGTCAGCGGGACACCCGCCGCCGCACACGCGACCTGCGGCGGAGTCCGGCCGTGCGGGGCCTGCGCCGCTACGTCCTATCGGCCGGCCACCGGCTGTCGATTCGGCTGTCTCGTGGCGGCGATCAGCTACCTGTCCGATCGGGATTGCCTAAAACCTCGTCGGCCGCGTCGCGGATCGCCCGCCACGCCGCGGCGATGTCGGCCGCCGTCGTGGCCGGAGACCCCACCGCCAGCCGCAGCGCGAACCGCCCGCGCACCCGCGTGTGGCTCAACAACACCGCGCCGGTCCCGTTGAGCCGGTCGAGCAGCGCCGCGTTGGCGGCATCGCCGTCGTCGGCCCCACCGCCGCGCAACCGGAAAACCACCAGGGCGTACGGGCTGGGAGCCACGATCTCGAACCGCGGATCGGTCCGGACCAGCTCGGCGAAGTCCCGCGCCAGGGCCACCTGCGAGCGGATGTGCGCGCGCAGCCCGTCGCGGCCGTACCAGCGCAGCACGAACCACAGCTTCAAAGCCCGGAACCGCCGGCCGAGCGGCACCTGCCAGTCCCGGTAGTCGATGACCGCGTCGTCGTCGGTGGCCGCGGTGCGCAGGTACTCCGGCAGGACCGACAACGCCTGGATGAGTTCGGCCCGGTCGGCCACCCAGAACGCGTCGCAGTCAAACCCGGTGAGCAGCCACTTGTGCGGGTCGAAACAGTACGAGTCGGCGTACTCCAGGCCCGTGTGCCCGCCGCGCAGCTCCGGGCAGACCGCCGCCGCCCCCGCGTAGGCGGCGTCCACGTGCAGCCACAGCCCGTACTCCCGGGTGATCTCGCCGATCGCGGGCAGCGGGTCGACCGCGGTCGTGGAGGTGGTCCCGACCGTGGCGACCACGAGCGCGGGGACGGCGCCGTCGGCGAGGTCGGCCGCGATCCGCTCGCGCAGCCGGTCCGGGTTCATGGCCAGCGTGTCGTCGTCGACCTCGATCAGCCGCAGCCCGGCGTCGCCCAGGCCGGCCAGCCGGACCGCCTTCTCGATGGAGGAATGACCCTCGGTCGACGTGTACACCGTGTAGCGGCGGCGCGTGCCGTGCGCGCGCCAGTCGCCCCCGCTGGCGCGGTGCAACGCGGCGAACGTGGCGACCAGCGTGGCCGAGGACGCGGAGTCCTGGATCACTCCGCCGCCGGCGGCGTGCGAGCGGAACTTCCCCGGCAGGTCGAGCAGGTCGGCCAGCCAGTCGAGCATCACCGTCTCGACCTCGGTGCACGCCGGCCCGGTGGCCCACAGCATGCCCTGTACGCCCAGGCCGGCGGCCACCAGGTCGCCCAGCACGCTGGGGCCGGACGTATTTGCGGGGAAGTATCCGAAGAACCGTGGGTGCTGCCAATGGGTCAGACCGGGGGCGATGATCGTGTCCAGGTCCTCGACGAGGGTGGCGAGCCCGTCCCCGGTGACCGGCGCGGCGGCGGGCAGCCTGGCCGCCACCGCCCCGGGCGGGTCGGCCGAGCGCACCGGCCGCTCGGGCAGCGTCGCCCAGTAGTCGGCCACCCAGTCGACGAGCTGGTGTCCGTACTGGCGGAACTGCTCCGCCGACATGTGCGGCGGGACTTCTCGATCACCCATGACGGCACTGTAGTGCCGCCGGCCGGGGCATTGTCAGCTGGCCGACTCATCTTCTACGCGCAACTGTCTACAGCGGACTTATCCGCGCGAGGCGTTTTTCCGCGCCGTCCGCGCTATTGATCATTTGGCCTGGTCAATGTGGCCGGAGGTAGGCGGGTGACGATTCAGGACGGGTCTTGACCGACGCCCGTGATCAAGGTCCTATCGACGAACCTCAGTGCCTGTGTCACGATCGGCGTTACGATGTTGGTTCGTGGTTCTGGAATGTCGCGTACAATGCGGGTTTTGCCTTGTCGCGGCTGGTCACCCTGGAGCGGTGAATGAGCGACCTGTCGACGGTCGGTCCGACAACCGGTGTCAGCCGGTCGGTCGCGGCGGTGTTGCATAACGGACAAACCGCGCCAAGCCAAGTAGCATCGGGGTCTGTGATCGGGCCGGGCTGCAACGGGGACTACCGATGGGACGAGTTCAACACGTACTCGTATCTCGGCGACAACTATTGCGCGCTGCGCGACGACGACCGCCAGATCATCTCGCTGGTCCGGGACTTCTTCGCCGCCAACGCGCACCACGCTCCGCGCCAGCCGGACGGCACGCGCACGGGCCTCGACATCGGCACCGGCCCGAATCTCTACCCCGCCATGACCATGTTGCCGTTCTGCGACTCGATCGTGCTGGGCGAGTGGTCGCTGGCCAACCTGGAGTGGCTGCGCAAGGAGAAGGAGGAGTACGGGCACAACTGGGACCCGTTCTGGGCGGAACTGGCCCGTAGCGAGCCCTACCGGTCGGTGGACGATCCCCGCAACGCGCTGCGTCGGGCGGCCCGGGTCGAGCACGCCAGCGTCTTCGACCTGCCGGTCGCGCGCTATGACATGGGCACCATGTTCTTCGTGGCCGAGTCATGCACCGGCGAGCCCGACGAATTCGACCGGGCGGTACGCCAATTCGCGCGCTCGCTGCGCCCCGGCGCGCTATTTGCGGCCGCGTTCATGACCGGATCGGCCGGTTACGAGGTGGGCGACCAGCATTTTCCCGCGGTAAAGGTGAATACGAACATCATTCGACGAAGTCTTCGCCGGTTCGTATCTCGTGGATGGTTGCCGTATGCCGCTAAGCTGAAAGTCTGTCCGATCACGACTGAGATGCCGCTGCGCCACGGTTACGACGGCATGGTCGTCGCGTTCGGCCGGATCCGGTCGCGATAACGGCGTGAGTTTGGCGGTTTACAGATGAAAATGGAGCCGCGCCAGCAGTTGCTGGAGGTCTGGGAAGCCACCGTTCGCATGTCGTGGCGCGACGGCGTCTGGCACTGGGGCGGCAGGGACGGCCGCAACTCCATCGCGGACGCCGAGCAGCTGCTGTGCCTTCTCATGCCGGCCACCCAGCTCGGCGAAATCTTCGGCATCGACCGGCCGGACGCCACGAACGACGAGATCCTCGAGGTGCTCGAGCGGCTGGGCAACCAGTCGGAGGTCCCCAGACGACTGGCATCGGCTCTCATCGATTACTTCCAGACCTACCGCGAGGATGGCCGGCCGGTGTTCTCGGGCGGCACCTACTTCGGTAGCCGGGAGGGTCGCGAGGCCATCACCAAGCAGCAGTCCGACCTCGACATCGTCGACTCGTACGCTATGTCGATCACGCTGTCGCTGGCGTCCATCGGTTTCGCGCGCGTGTTCCAGAACGCGGTCACCCGCGACGCGCTGCGCGACGAGATCCGGCGGTTGGGCGAGCTGGCCAGCGAGCGCCTGAGCGCCGCCATGGTGGGCCTGCTGCGCAGCTTCACCATTTCTGTGCTGGACATGGACGACCCGGAAGGCCGGATTCTCGTCGAGACGATCAACAAGTCCAACGAGCCGCGCCGCGTCGTCGTCAACCGGCTGCGCGAGCGCCTGCGTCAGACCGTGGCCGCGTTCCGTGAGGTGACCATCGGTTCCGGTCAGCTGCCCGACCTCGACGTGCTCAACAGCAACACCCGGCTGTTCCAGTGTGGTTGGTCGTGGGGCGTCGTCGTGAACGCCCCACAGGTGGAAACCACCGAGAAGGTCGGCGAGCAGCCCGAGGGCGTCGCGTTCGACTCGCCGTTCCTCTACTTCACCGTCGTCACGATGGACGCCATCGAGGACCTGTGGTCGGAACGCACCCGCATTCTGGGCCTGCTCAACGACGAACAGCAGCGACTCGCCCGTGCCCTGCAGTTGCGTTACGACCTCACCCGCCAGTACTGGGCGACGGTCGCGGCGTTCGGCGAGCGGTGGCCGCTTGAGGACATTCCCTGGCGCACCACCGACGGCGAGGAGTCCGACTACTTCACTCTCCTGGTCACCTCGCTCGCGGTGAAGGGCTTCGTCACCGAGCGCGGCTCGGACGTCGAGCTGGCCCGGGTCGGCAACCTGCTCAGCGAGCTGGCCAACCGGGGGCGCATCACGCGCCGGCCGCTCGGCCACGACCCTGCCGCCGACCTGCACGCGCCGGGCCAAGAGTTCGGCCTCGACGGCAGCGACATCGACGGCGGCCCGGAGCTGACCTGGTCGGCCACCGAGTTCGCCCCGCTGCTCCTACAGCGCACCGCGACGATCGCCAGTCTGCTCAACACCGCCGTGGCCCGCAATACGCTGCTGGAGTTGGCCGACGGCGTGTGGAACCACCTGGAGATCCGCCGGCTCGACGTCGGCCCCGGTCGCGGCCTGTGGGACCAGCCCTCCCAGGCGTTCCCCACCATGGAGCTGCGCTACGACGTGCCGTCGTGGTACTACACGGAACGCGTCGTGCACGGCCTCGTTCTGGTCGCCCGTACGCTCAACCGCGTACCGCTGCGCAGTGAGCGGCTCACCCAGATCGCCAACGACCTGCTCTACGAGGCCGAGCACCTGCTCGATCAGGTGCTGCTCAACACGCCGGCGTCGGGCCGGTCGGGCCTGCGCGCGGTGCGCATCAAGCTCGACCGGGCCCGCCAGATCGTCGACAACCGGCCGGGCACCTCCGCCGTGCTCGCCAATGAGGTGCTCCGGCAGCTGGAGACCCTCGCCGCGGCGGTGCGGGAAGTGTCCGGGGGGAACTGACATGCTGGTGTTCGCGACGTCCGACAAGGGCGGCACCGGTCGTTCCGTGACGAGTTCCAACATCATGTACCGCCGGGCCCTGCACGGCAGCGACGTCTGCTACCTCGACTTCGACTTCGGCTCGCCCACCGCCGGGTCGATCTTCGATATCGACAACGCGCTGCGCGGTACGCCGGACAGCGACGGCCTGCACTCCTACCTGCAGGGCGTGCGTTCCGAGCCGCGCAAGATCGAGGTGTGGAAGGAGTCCGACCGCCACTCGCTGCGCCGTCGGCCCGCCCTCGCCGGCCGGCTTGTGCTGCTCCCGGGCGACCTGGGCGGCGCGGAGTTCGCCGCCACCGCCGAGATCGTCGATCGGTGCGCGCGACTGTTCCGCGACCTCGAGGAGGAGTTCGACCTCACGCTGGTCGACCTCAGCGCCGGCCGCTCGTACGCGACCGAGATCGTACTCGCGGCCACCGCCCGTCCCGAGTTCACCGGGCGTTTCCGGTGGATCGTCTACCACCGGTGGACCCGCCAGCACGTGCTCGCCGCGGCCAACCTGATCTACGGGCACAAGGGGATCCTGGAGACCGCCCGCGACTGCGGCCACGACCCGGTGGAGCTCAAGGCGGTCCTGCGGACGGTGCGCACCGCCGTGGTCGACCCCGAGCGCGACGACCTGGGCGGGCTGAGCGAGGCGCAGGTCGCCTGGCTGCGGGCCAGCAACCGGGGCCTGCGGGAACTGGCGACCACCGAGCGGGTGGGCCGCACGATGCTGCTCGGGTCCGTGCCGCTGGACCCCGTGCTCCAGTGGCGCGAGCAGTTGATCTCCGACAACGACGTGCTGGACCGGGGCATCGCCAATGAAGCCACGGTCAAGGCCTTCGAATCGTTGGGCAAGCGTCTGGTGACGGACGAGGCCTGGGAGACGTTGTGACCGTGGTTGACGCGATTGGTCCCACCTTCCGCGAGGAGCAGGCGGAGCGGAAGGTGGAATCGGTGCCGCTGTCGCACCTGTCGGTCGAGTTGGGTCACCTCTACATGGAGGACTTCAACGAGGGCTACGACGCCCTGCGCCGGCATTTCGCGAGAGTGGCGCCCTGGGTGACGGTGGCGACCGCGTCCGGCGCCGGGCAGGTGCCCGGCCGCAAGGCGCGGGTCAGCACGTGTTTTCTCATCGATGACTACTTCACCCGGTTCAGCAGCCCGCTGACGGTCGTGCGGAACCTGGAGCGGGCCGCCGCCGAAAACAAGATCACCATTGACTACATCGCCCGGGAGTCGGCCTGCGCGACGCTCGACGGGGTCGACGTCGCCCGCCTGGTCGCCGACCGTCTCGTGGTCGAGCCGACCCCGGAGACCACCGGCGTACGCCCGCCGGTCACCGAGAGCGGCTGGCTGTCCAACGGCCAGCGCTCACCCGTGTCGGGCGCCGCACCGGCGATGGCCGGCCTGTTGCAGTGGAAGCCGCCGGTGGAGACGGCCGCCAACCGGCACTCCATCTTCATGGACGTCCAGCTCTGGGACGACGACGGCGGCCGTCGGACGTGGTCGTGCCCGTTCCTGGCCGCCGTGTGGCAGTTGCTGCGGTTGGGCCTGCTGCGCCACCGCGGCGAGGGCCTCGTGCGGCCGGTACCCATGGCCGTGTGGCTCGCGAGCGAGGTGACCGACGACTGGGACCGGATGCCGCCCGTACTCCAGCTCAATGCGCGCGCGGCGCCGTTCGGGGCGTACCGGACGATGTCCGTACTCGCCTCGCGGTACCTGCCGGTGGAGCACGCGGTGCGGACCATCCTCAACCATGTGGCCGTCGAGGCGGCGGTCCTGGAGCAGGTGGAGGAGCGCAGCCAGGCCGAGGGCATGAAGCTGCCCGCGGAGCTCGTGGAGCGCATCAGCTACTACTTCGCCGGCGGCTGAGCCGCCGTCACCGCCCTGCGCGGTCGCTCAGGACGGCGCTCAGCGCTACCTGGTCGCGGATGCGGCTCACCGATGTCTCCCATTGGCGGGTGAAGCCGGGCCGCCGCTCCAGCGCGTCCCAGACGGGCAGCAGCGGCTCCGCGACCCGGGCCGCCGGCATCCACAGGTGCAGCAGGTGGTCGATCGCGGGGCGTAGCTGGGCGACGCGCTCGGCGGGGCTGACCTGCGCGGTGATCCGGCGGTCCACATAGGAGACCATGGTGGTGAGCAGCCAGTCGTGCAGGGCCAGGTCCTCACAGAGGTCCACCACCGCGGGCAGCGACGGCACGGGTACGCGCAGCACGAGCGTACGCATGGTGTCCGACTCGACGGAGAACGCGGTGCTGACGGTGGCGGTCGCATCCTCCTCGGGCGTCGGGGAGACGAGCCAGCGCAGCCGCGTGCGTTGGGTGCGCAGCGGCGCGCGCCGGTCGAGCAGCCGGGAGCGTTGCGCGTCGTCCATCGCCCGGCCCGCGATGGCGCCGAGGTCGAGGCTGCGCTCACTGTCGGTGGCGCGGACCTGACCGTTGCGCAGGTCGGTCAGGTCGACCTTGCCGATCGTCTCCAGGCGGCCGGGCCGGGCCAGGTAGTAGGACCAGGCCAGCCGGCGTGGCTCGCGACCGGGCGTCACCATGGCGAACGCCGAGCCCTGCAGCACATGTCCGCCGGTGATCGCGGCGCGGCTCGCGACGGTGCCCACGGCCCGCGTACGGCTGCCGGTTGCGGTGGGCAGCCGGCAGTCCACGCCCGTGAGCCGGTCGGGTGAGACGGCATAGGCGATGGGCCGCTCGGAGCGGCGCACGCGTTCGCCGAGAACGACATCGAGGATGGCTGTCGCGTCGTCCTGGGAAATGGCGGTGGAGTTCTGGAGCAGTCCGGTATGGACCTCGCCGAGGATGAGCATGGCACCTCCGTGCTCCATACTGACGGCCCGCTGTCATGGCACCAAATTGAGGCATCGGGGCAGGCCGCGCCCGGTGTCATCGTTTCACGTGTTGGGGGCCTTGGCCCGCTTCCGGGTCCGGCACCGGCGACGATTATTGTGAGCGCTCGCACCATGTCGCTACGGCCGGTCAGCGCATAGCCTCAGAGCGTGACCCCTCCTCGCGTCGATGTCCTCGTGGTGGGCGCCGGCGTGGTCGGCCTGACCACGGCGGTGCGGCTCGCCGAGGCTGGGCGGTCGGTGCTCGTCCGGGCCCGCGAGCTGCCGAGCGAGACCACGTCGTTCGCGGCCGGCGCCATGTGGTGGCCGCTGTGGGCCGCCCATGAGCGGGTCCCCGAGTGGAGCGAGCAGACCCTGCGCGCGATGCGTGAGATGGCCGACGACCCGCGCGCCGGCATCCAGTGGGTGAGCGGCCTGGAGGCGGCCCGGTTCCCGGCCGAGCCGCCGGAGCTCGTCACGCGCGTCGACGGCTTCGTCCGCTGCGATGCGGCGGAGCTGCCCGACGGCTTCGTCTCCGGGTGGCGCTACACGGTGCCCGTGGTGAACATGCCGCGGTACCTGGCCTACCTGCAGCAGCGCCTGGTGGCCGCCGGGGGGCGCATCGAGCTGGGCGAGGTGGGCTCACTGGCCGACCCGAGCATCAACGCGGACGTCGTCATCAACTGCACCGGCATCGGCGCTCGTACGCTCGTGCCCGACGGGGGTCTGGTGCCGGTCCGTGGTCAGCTCGTCGTGGTGCGCAACCCGGGCATCGACCAGTTCTTCGCGGAGTACGGCGAGTCGACGGCGGACGGCGGGTCGACGCCCGAACTGACGTACATCCTGCCGCAGGGCGACCACGTGATCCTGGGTGGCACGGCCGAGAAGGGCCGCTCGGACAGCGCGGCCGACCCCGACCTGGCGGCGGCGATCGTGCGGCGGTGTGCCGCGATCGAGCCGACGCTGCTCGACGCGCTGGTCATCGGTCACCGCATCGGGCTGCGTCCCGACCGGGGACAGGTTCGCCTGGAGCTTGTCGACGTGGGCGACCGCAAGGTCATCCACAACTACGGGCACGGCGGCGGGGGAGTGACGTTGTCGTGGGGGTGCGCGAGCGACATCGTCGCGATGGTTCTGGGCCTCGACTAGCGGTGCGACAGTGGCCATTATGGACACACGGCAGGTCGGCCGAGCGCGGGAGAAGGTATTGACGAAGGTCTACATCTCGGCGACATTTCTCGACCTGCAGAGTTGCCGCCTGGCCGCACAGAAGGTGCTGCGGCAGTTGCATTACGAGGACGTCGCCATGGAAACCTACGTGGCCGACGACCGCCGACCGGTCGACCGGTGCCTGCGCGACGTCGCGGCCTGCGACCTCTACATCGGCATCTTCGCCTTCCGGTACGGGTACGTGCCGCGTGGCGCGACCATGTCGATCACCGAGATGGAGTACCGGGAAGCGCAGCGCCTGCGCAAGCCGTGCCTGATCTTCCTGCTGGACGAGGACGCGCCGTGGCCGATCCGCTGGGTCGACCGGGGTGAGAACCTCGAGCGGATCCTGGCCCTGCGCCAGCACCTGGCGGAGGAGCACGTGTGCGACTTCTTCACCGGCCCGGACTCGCTAGCCCACCAGGTCAGCGTCGCCCTGACCAACTGGCAGAACGACACCGGCACCGCCGCGCCCGGCCGTGAGGCGCTCAGCCAGGACAGCCTCAACCGTTACCTGGCCCGACTGCGCGCGCACTGCGCCGGCGTCGACGTGGAACTGCTGCGTCCGGCCGTACACCCCGACGTGCGCCAGGCCAACCTCGCGGAGGTGTTCGTCGAGCCGACCGTCCGGGAGAACCAGCCGCGAGTGGAGATCCCCCGGGAGTGGCGCCGCCGCCTGCCCGAGGCCGGCGACGCGGCGTGGGTGCCGGCTGACGTCGGCGACGTGCAGCGGCTGTGGCAGGCCCTGCACGCCGGCCCCGAGCGGCGGCTGTTCGACGTGCTCACCGAGCGCGGTCAGCGCACGATGGTGCTGCTCGGCGACCCCGGCAGCGGCAAGTCCACGATCGCCCGCTATCTCATGGGCGCGCTGGCCGGCACCACCACCGACCGGCGGCTGAGCGCCCTCACCGAGCATCTGCCGGTCCTGGTGGAGTTGCGCTCGTACGTGGCGAAGATGCGGGCCGGGCGGTGCCAGAGCTTCCTGGACTACCTCGACATCGAGGCCGACGGCAACGGCCCCGGACTGGCCCGGGAGGTGCTGGAGCCGTACCTGCGCGCCGGGCACAAGGCGCTCGTCGTCTTCGACGGGCTCGACGAGGTGCCCCGCCAGGACCTGCTGCGGGCCGAGATCGCCCGCCAGATCGCCGGCTTCGCCGCGGAGTACCCGCAGGTGCGGGTGATCGTCACGAGCCGGGGGGTCGGCTACGCGGCCACGTCATTGGGCGACTTCGCCCACTTCACCCTTCAGGACCTCGACGGGGCCCAGATCGGCGACTTCCTGCGCCGCTGGTCGGCGGAGGTGCGGCGCACGCCGGAGGTGGGCCAGGTGAACCGCATGGTCGCCGCGCTGAGCGACTCCGCCACGATGCGCGAGCTGTCCGGCAACCCGCTGCTGCTGACGATCCTCGCGCTCGACGGTGACGGCCAACCGCCACGCGGCCGCTGGCAACTGTGCCAGCACGCGGTGTCCGTTCTCGTGCGGCGGTGGGACGGCATCCCCCGCCCCAACGACGACCCGCTGGCGTTCCTGACCGCGACCGACCATCTGCGCTTGCTGCGCAACCTGGCCTTCCGCGCGGTGACCGGCCAGCTGTCCGTGGCCGACAACGTGATCAGCCAGGAAGACCTGTGCGGCGCGTTCGAGGAGTACCTGAGCCCCAAGTTCATCCAGGAGCCCGATCGCGCCCGACTGCTGGCCAGCCTGCTGGTCGACGAGTTCCGCGAGCGGCACTTCATCCTCAGCCGCTTCGGCGACGAGCACGTCGGGTTCGTGCATCGCACGTTCCTGGAGTTCTTC
Source organism: Actinomycetes bacterium (assembly GCA_023437285.1). Lineage (GTDB taxonomy): Bacteria > Actinomycetota > Actinomycetes > Mycobacteriales > Micromonosporaceae > Luedemannella. The sequence continues at coordinate 26,769 of JAEZGP010000529.1, forward strand.
GTCGCGGACGCCATCGTGCACTGGCACGCCGAGGGCACGTTCACCGCGACCGACCTCGCCGACCTCTACCGCAGCCACTGCGCCGACGCCGCCTGGCACGAGATCCTGCGACTCATCGCCGCCCACCCCGACGTGGACGTGGGCCCGCTGCTGACGGTGCTGACCAGCCGGTCCGAGCGCCCGTGGCCGGCGGCGGAGTTCGACGAGCCGCCCACCCACATCGCCCTCGCGGTGCAGTGCCTCGCCGAGGTCGCGGACCCCGACACGGTGGCCGAGCCCGCCGCCGCTCTGCTGCACCAGGTGATCCTGTTGCTGGAGCACGGCGTCACCCTCGACGACCGGGCCACCGACCTGATGGTCGAGACCGAGCTGCTGCCCGCCGCCGCGCTCATTGGCACGCGGTGGCCAGGCCGCAAGGAATACCTGCGCTGGTACCGCCGGCGCGGTTCGGCCATCGTGTCGGCCCCCATGTCGTCACACGCCGCCCGGCTGGCCGCGATGCTCGCCGACGAGTACGACGGGGTGGTAAACCTGCTCGACCAGCTCGGCCGGCCGCGGGCGCCGCTCGCTGCCGCCCTGGCCTCCGTGGCGGGCATCGAGGAGCTGGCGCGGACCGCCCTGCGCGACGTCGGCGTCGGCGGCGAGGCGACCGCCGACGAGCCGGGCGGGGGCGCGACACCGCCCAGGACCGGCGCCCAGC
>JAEZGP010000538.1 GCA_023437285.1 Actinomycetes bacterium
GGATCGCTCCTCGGGGGCCTGCGTGGGATGTCGTCAGATGGCGACGGCGACGTCGGCCACCGAGCCCTTCGCGGCGACGACCTGGGAGTCCACGATCTCCGCGCGCGGCGCGAGCGTGCGCAGCGTCCAGGTGCCCGGCGCGGCGAAGAACCGGAACTGGCCCAGCGGCGAGGTCACGACCTCGGCCGTGAACTCGCCGGACCCGTCCAGCAGCCGCACGTACGCCCCCGGCACCGGCTCCTGGCCGGCCCGGACGACGCCCGTGATCACCGTTTCCTTCTCGATATCCACGCTGGCCGGGATCGGCGCCGCCTGCTCGGGCGCCCCACAGCCCAGGGAGTAGTCGCTCATCGTCACCGTCTCCCTCAGGCCTGGCCGGGCTCGTCGCCGAGCGCGACCGGCACACCGACGAGCGAGCCGTACTCGGTCCAGGAACCGTCGTAGTTCTTCACGTTCTCGTGGCCGAGCAGCTCCTTGAGCACGAACCAGGTGTGCGAGGAACGCTCGCCGATCCGGCAGTACGCGATGGTGTCCTTGCTGCCGTCGAGGCCTGCCTCGGCGTAGAGCTTGGCCAGCTCCTCGTCGGACTTGAAGGTGCCGTCCTCGTTGGCCGCCTTCGACCACGGCACGGAGATGGCGGTCGGGATGTGCCCGGCCCGCTGCGCCTGCTCCTGCGGCAGGTGGGCGGGGGCGAGCAGCCGGCCCGCGAACTCGTCGGGGGAACGCACGTCGACGAGGTTCTTGACGCCGATCGCGTCCACGACCTCGTCGCGGAAGGCGCGGATCGACAGGTCCGGGTCGCTGGCCTGGTAGTTGGTGGCCTCGCGGGTGACCGGGTCGGCGACCAGCGGCCGGTTGTCCAGCTCCCACTTCTTGCGGCCGCCGTCGAGCAGCTTCACGTCGCGGTGGCCGTAAAGCTTGAAGTACCAGTACGCGTACGCGGCGAACCAGTTGTTGTTGCCGCCGTACAGGATGACCTGGTCATCGTTGGCGATGCCCCGCTCGGACAGGAGCGCGGCGAACTGGTCCTTGTTGACGAAGTCACGCCGGACCTGGTCCTGCAGGTCCTGCTTCCAGTCGAGCTTGATCGCGCCGGGGATGTGGGCGGCGTCGTACGCCTTGGTGTCCTCGTCGACCTCGACGAAAACGACACCGGGGGCGCCGAGGTTCTTCTCGGCCCAGTCGGCCGAGACGAGCGCGCTGTCGCGACTCATTCGTACTCCCTCTTGGTGAGATGTGAGATGCGCGGGCGCTAACGGCAGCACCTGCGCGGGAACTGATGGGTCCATACGCGTAGGCCTGCGGCGCAACAGCAAGATCAAACCGAGGATTCGGGCACAGCCTTACCGCCGCCGCTGGAGAGCTAGCGGCAGCGACACAAGCAGGCGGCCACGCGGCACAGGTCGACCGCGCGCCTCTTGGTGAGCAGGGTGCCCATGACGTGGGAGGTTACCAGCACATGTCGGGACGGCCCAACGCCTGGCCGGATGCTGGGAAGGCGGCGGCGCGGCTCACCCCGCCAGCGGAACGTCCTTCGCGACGGCCGTCACGGCCAGTCCGGCGTCGGTCGCCGCCACCTTGGTCACCGTCAGGCCGAAGGGCAGCGGCGGTACCCGGTACCCGACGGACAGCTCGTCCTGAAGGTTGTTCACGTAGTCCTTGGCCTCCGGCGGCACATCCTGGCCGGACACGGAGGCCTCCGAGACCTTGACCCGGATCTGGTTCTTCACTACGGAGAACGCGGCCGTCGCCGAGACCGGGATCTGCTGGCCGTCGACGCGGACCGTGCCGGTCACCCGGACGTCGTCGCCCGCGGCCGAGAAGGTGGCGTTGCCGACGCCCAGGCCCGCGTAGTTGAGCAGTCGCGGCAGGTCCTCCCAGGCGATCGTCGCCACGCCGGTGACCTTGGCGGCGGCCGCCTTCGGGTCGCCGCTGAGCAGGTCGCTGGGCTCGGCCGTGACGTCCTCGGCGTCGATGTGCAGGGTCTTCACGCTCAGCCCGCCCGAGCGCAGTTGGTCGATGACGATCGTGATCCGGCCGTAGTTGCCGGACGCGACCTGGGTGAGGAACGGGAAGCCGCCGATGTCGACGCTCGTACCCGCCGCGGTGATCTCCTGCTTGCCCAGTTCGGTCTCGACCGCGGAGACGAGCCGGTTCTCGGCGATGCCGGCGCCTACCCGGTCGGCCGCCACGAGCAGGCCGACGAGCACCAACACCACGACGAGCAGGCCGATGCCGAGGCCTCGCCCGCGCCGGCGGGGCCGCTGCAGGACCTCCGTGTCCTGGTCCGCAATCGCCACCATGCCTCGCCTCCGTCCGGGGGGCCCGTCCCACAGAGGTGCCCGCTTCAGTTAAGGATGACACCCACCACGTAGGACGCCGGCGCGGCGAGCGCGAAGGCGGCGAGCGGACCCTGCATGTGCCGGGCCAGCCACATGACGGGCACCTCGCCCTCCAGCCGGCGGCCCGCCTCCGCGTACCCGGTGCCGAGGTCGACGACCACCGCCACGAGCGTGGCCGCCATGCCGGCCGCCGCGCCGCCGATGGTGCTGATGCCGGCGATGTAGTAGCCCACGACGGCCGCCGCCGCCGTACCGAGCATGGCGCCGACGACCACGCCGAT
>JAEZGP010000673.1 GCA_023437285.1 Actinomycetes bacterium
ACCTGATCCTCATCCCGCTCATGGGTCTGCCCGGCGCGGCGGGTGGCGGCTGGACGGCTGCACCCTCGTCGTCACCCTCGAACCCTGCACCATGTGCGCGGGGGCCCTCGTGCTGGCCCGGATCGGGGCGGTCGTCTTCGGCGCGTGGGAGCCGAAGACCGGCGCGGTCGGCTCGCTGTGGGACGTGGTGCGCGACGCCCGCCTCAACCACCGCCCCGAGGTCTACGCGGGCGTACTCGAGCCGGAGTGCGCCGCCCTAATGAGAGACTTTTTCCGGCGTACGCAGCAGGCTGGCGGCGATGCCCCGAGCGTCGTCTGACCACGGGGCGGGACGCAACGTCGCCGGGTCGAGCTTGATGTTCACCCGACGGCCGTCGGCGTAGAGCTCCGCGCCGTCCGGCGAGGTGAACTCGAAGCCCACCACCGCGCTGGTCTCGCCGAGCTTGTCCAACCAGAACCGCAGGTTCACCTCGCCCGTGCCCCGGATCGGCCGGTGGTAGGTGATGCTGAACTCGCGTACCGCGTTGATGACGTCCGTACTCGTCGGCCCGCTGGCCGTCATCGAGTGCCCGTGCTCGGCCCAGAAGGCGGTGATGGCCCGCTCCAACATGAGGGCGTACCGCGCGTTGTGCACGATCCCCATCGCGTCCAGATCGTCGAAATGCACCGTAACGGTGCGGGTGTGGCCGGTCATGCGTTCACTCCTCGGGCAGCAGGGTCGGGTCGGTCAGCAGCGGCCGCAGCAGGCGCAACACGGCCGCGCGGGACAGGGCGTACGTGCGCTCGGGCTCGTGCAGCCGCGACCGGTAGACGGCGGTGGTACCGGCGGCGTCGACGCTGAACGCGAGCAGTTCCAGGTCGGTGTCGGCCTTGAGCTCGTTCAGCTCGACCGCCTCCCGCCCGAGGCGTTCCAGGGCGGCCAGCCACTCGGCGGACACCTCCGCCAGCCGGTCGCGGACCGGGCCGGTGCGCGCGTCGTACTCGTACTGCGCGTTGGCAAAGAAACAACCACCAGGCAGTACGCCGTCGGCGTAGAACCGCAGGCGCGACTCGTGCATAGCGAACAGGCGTCGAACGCCCTTGGGACGCTGCAGTGCCGGCCGCATGACGAGGTCGATGAACTGGTCACGGGCGTGCTCGATCGCGGCGAGCTGAAGCTCCTCCTTGGACGCCCAGTGGGCGAACAGCGCCGACTTGGTCACCGGGAGGCGCTGGGCCAACTGGCTCAGCGACAGCCCACCGAGGCCCTCCACCGAGGCAAGTTTGACCACGGCGTCCAACACGCTCGTCCTGGTGCGCTCTCCGCGCGCGAGCCGCCCATCGGTCGTCACACGAGTCACTCTAGCGGACTAACCGATCGGTCGGTCACATTGTTGCGACCGTCACATGTCGTACGTTCGAAGCATCAGAAGTCGGAGGTCGCCATGACACAGGACTGGTTCTGGACGCCCGAGTGGCAGGCCGGCGAGCGGCAGGTGGACGCCGACCTGGCCGCCGGCAAGCCCGGTCAGGTCTTCGGCAGCGACGAAGAGTTCCTCGCGGCCCTGGCCGCAGGAGTTGACGACCCATCCGTCCTACGAGAAAAACGCCCAGCCATCCCGGTCGGGCGGCTGGGCGTTCGTGCTTGTGGCGGTGGCGGCGGGATTTGAACCCGCGGAGGGCGTAAACCCTCACACGCTTTCGAGGTTTGCCCACCTGCATCCGGCGGTGGCCTGGACTGTCCGTGACCTGAGCGTGGGAGGCGTGGCGGACACCCTTGAGCGCCGACGGACGCAGGCGAATGAGACGACAACTGAGATGATCGACCGTCGCGACGAAGCAGCGAGGTCCGTCCGAAGCGTGACGTGGGAGATCTTGAATCACAGTGGTCGCCGTTCAGGATCTTCGATCTCTCCCTGAATCGATGGCCGACGGGTTCAGGGAACCCTGAACAGTGGAATCCGCCAAGTCTCCGCCAACGGCGCCTCGTCGTCGAATCCGCCAGCCCGTTCCTCATGGCCCGCGGCGAGGTCAACGCCGTCATTCTCGGAGCCGACCGCTTTGGTGCAACGGCGACGTCGTCAACAAAGTCGGCAGCTACGCCCACACCCTCGGCGCCCGCCCCGCCTGCTGGCAGCCGATCGCCCGCGGTCGTTCAGGACAGCACGACCGACACCACCAGCGCGAGAACCATCAGCTCAAGCGTCAACGTGGCGATGAAGGCGGCACTGCAAGCGCGAATCGAAGCGGCTAGCGTGCGCTCTGCCAGCCAGCCGACGCCGCCTGCGACGAGCGCGGTGGTCACGGCGAACAGGAACGATCCGCTAAGGGCCAGGAGTAGAATGGCCGCGCTGAAAGACATGGGAAACTCCAAAGGACATTGGGCGACATGACCAGCCCAGTGCGCCACGAGCACCAATGACAGGGCGAGGTTGTCACACCGCGGCACACCAAACCCGCAGGTCAAAGCGCATTTGTGTGTTGTCCGGACCGGAGAGCTCCGAATCCGGACCAGATACACCCGACCAGTTTCGCTGACAGGAGGCACCGGCGCGGTTGGCTGGCACGGAGCAGGAGAACCGCGATCCATCGGCGCGTCAACAGCTCAGGGACGAGTTCAACCGCCTCTGGAAGAGCGCCGGCAGTCCGAAGGCGACCTCGATCGCCGATGCGATAGTGCGGGCGGCTGATGCTGGACGACCACCGAACGCCCGCCGCAACGAGCAGCAACGTCTTGCTGAACGCAAACGTTGGGAACGCCGAATCAGCACCTGGCGCAACGGTGTTCACGTGCCGACGAGCATCGACGAGTTGACGGCGTTGCTCGATGTCCTACGCAGTCGGCTTGGCCCGAACGACCGTCGGGCCGAGGACGGTCGTCGAAGTGCATGGATGGTCCTCCGCGCCGCGGCGGCTGGCGAGCCCCCCGCCCGCGACCCGGCAAAATATGTAGCAGGCATCCAGGAACCAGCAGTTGCCGAGCCGGCACGGCAGAAGCCTCAGTCCGGCCCGGGCGAGGGCGGGCGGAAGCCCTGGTTCGCTCCGTACCTTTCCCGGCCGCAGATCAAGCGGCCGGAACTGGAGGACGCAATCGTCCGGCTGCTCGGCGCGACTGACGACCAGGTTGTCACCATCACAACCGGAGTCCACGGAGCCGGCGGCTTCGGCAAGACGACGATCGCTGCACAGGTCTGCCGGCGTGCCGAGATACAGGCGGAGTTCGACGGTGGACTGCTGTGGGTGACGGTAGGGGAATCGGCACATGGCGCCGACCTCGCGGCACGAGTCAACGATCTGGTCGAACATCTCACCGGTGCGCGACCTGCGCTGACGGACCCGGAACAGGCCGGATTTCGTCTCGGTGCGGCGCTGGACGAGCACCCTGGCAGAGTCTTGATGGTCGTGGACGATGTTTGGACGTCGGAACAGCTTTGGCCGTTTACGCTCGGCGGGAGCCGATGTCGTCGACTCATCACGACCAGAAACCAGCGGATCGTGCCACCCGGCGCAACGGTAGTCGTGGACCAGATGCGTCAGGAGCAGGCGGTAGCGCTGCTAACCCGCGACCTCCCTTCCCTCCCGAATGACGTCGTCGACGAACTTGTCCGGCGCACAGGTCGCTGGCCGGTACTGCTCGAACTCGTCAACGGAAACCTGCAACGTGCTCTGCGCCACCCGAGTGCATCCAACCCCGTCCTTGAGGCGCACAGTGTGCTGGAGCGATTGAGCGCTCTCGGACCATCCGGGCTCGACCCTATAAGCGGCCTCAGCCCGGTGAACCGGACGCAACGTCACCATGCTGTGCGGACCACCGTCGAGGCCAGCTTTGCGGTAACGGAACCGCTGCTCCGTGAGAGGTATTTTGAGCTAGGTATCTTTGCCGAAGACACCGAAATACCCTTGACGGTCCTGAGCCTGCTGTGGGACCCGTCATCCGAGCGTGTCGTCTCGCCCGTGGTGTCGCGGATCTGCTCCGAGCTGTCGGAGTTGTCGCTCGTGACGCTTCGCAGGGGCGCGGTGCCGACCGTTCGGCTCCACGACGTGCTTCGTTCCTACATTCGTGCCGAACTGGGGGACCGGGGTATCCGTCGAGTCACCGGGCAATTCCTGGACTCGACGCGCAGCCTCTTCTTCGGCAGCGTCAACGATCCGGATGTCACCACCCCGTGGTGGAGCCTGCCTGACTCATCCGAGTTCCTGTTCCAACATCTTGCGACCCACCTGCATGACGCGGGCCGCAGTCACGAGCTCGCCGGTCTGGTCACAGACCTGCGATGGATCCAGGCCCGCATCTCGCAGGCCGGTCCCGCCGCGATCGAGGCGGACCTATCAAAGGCGCACGGCCCAAAGGCGGCGCTGCTGCGAGAGGCGATACGCAGAAACGCGCACCTTCTCCGGCCGCTGGAGCCGGCCCGCGCGATCGGCACGACGTTGCTGTCGCGCCTCACGGGCGGACTCACTCACGACACCGACGAGCTACGAGCCGTCGTTGACAAGTTCCAGACACTCGCCGAACTCCCAACTCTCGCGAACCTTTGGCCTTTGCCGGACGTACTCCATCCGGCATTCAGCGGTACGTTGGCCGGTCATGCTGCCGGCACCTGCGCCGTGGCCTGCTCAAGTGAGGAAAGCTGGTTCGCAACCGCGGGAAGAGACGGCATGGTGCGGATCTGGGACCGCGTCGGTCGCCGCCTCCGTTATGAGCTCCGCACTGCAGTCGCCGAGCTTTTTGCGGTAGAGGTCGTGCCCTCTCGGGGATGGCTCGCCGCAGCCGGCGATAAGGGAACCGTCCATTTCTGGGACATAGTTCCCAGTGATCCTCACTTCCGGGTACGCGGCGCATTTCGGCTATCCAAGAAACGGATTCTGGCGATGGCGTTCGCCGCAGACGGAACCTGGATGGTGACCGGCGGATTTGGCGGGACCGTGCACTTCTGGGACACGTCGGACGGCCGCAAGCTCGGGTCCTTGCGGACCGGTCAGCCTGCCGTGCATGGCATTTCGATATCGCCCGATGGAACCTGGATGGCAACCGCCGGTAGTAGCGGTAGGACCGTACGGGTATGGTCAATAGGCCCCCGATACCGGTGCCAACTGCAGTCGGAACACAATCTTTCCGGCTGGGCCACCTCGGTGTGCATCACCGCAGACGGTCGATTCTCAGTCGCCGGCGACAGCGAGGGTCTTCTGCACGTCTGGGACTCGGATTGGCGGCGCATTGTGAAGCTGACGTCCGGACACCTCCACGATGTAAGCGCGGTGACCGTCAGTTCCGACGGTATGGTGATGTTGACGGCTGACGGTGAAGGTGGCCCTGTTCGTCTTTGGGATTTCGAACGATCTCTGCGATCCCTCGACGTCGATCAGGAAGCACTTCCGGAAGAGGACGTTTTCCGGATGTCCGTTTCGCCGGATGGCACCTTCCTGGCAACATCCTCGCTGGGTAGCGGCAGCGTGAATTTGTGGAGCACGGCCGATCGCAGGCACCTCGCCGAGCTCCAGGCGGACCTGGAGGGCCTGTGCAGTGCTATCGCGTTCGCGCCCGACGGCTCATGGGTGGCTGTGGCGGACAGCGATGACCCCATCGTCGTCATGTTCCATGTCGCCTCGTCCGGCGACGCGGAGATGATTGAACTCGATTTCTTGATCTCGGACGTGGCAGTCGCGCGAGACGGCACCTGGATGGCAGTCGCCGGAGACGGCGGAATCTGCATTTTGCATTCGGTCCAGCAGCGCCGGATCGGCACGTGGCATCGCGTCCAGCTCTCGACCAAACATTCTGGCAGAGGAGTCCACGCCGTCGCGATTGGGCCAGATGATCATTGGTTTGCAGCGTCTGAAGGCCAGAATGCAACCGTGAAAGTCTGGTCGGGCGCTGACATCACGGAGTATCGGCCGGATCACCAGCCGACACATATATGGAGAGGCGAGGGAGCCGGTACGTATCGGACGACAACGGATGGATGTTCGAATCGGCTCTTCGTATTCTTGGATGCAGATCTGTCGTCCGGCAAGGCAGTCGATGAGGGAGTGGTGTATGTGTGGGACGCACTGACGGGTGCAGAGGAGCTTCGTTTCCACACGGGCCACGAAGGCGGCATTTACTGGGTTTCCGTGCGACCGTCGGACGGATGTATTGCCACAGTGGGAGTCGACGGGTCATTGCGCGTCTTCGACCAATCGGGGCGTCCCATGGCAGCCGTACGCGTCGACAGTAATCTCCGGTCCTGCGGTTGGCTTGCGGGCACCTCCAAGATCAGTGCTGCAGGACGGCAAGGTGTCTATCTCTTCGACTACCGGGCCTGACCGGGGCTTGGATGACGATCGAGTCTGCTTGGAGACTCGAGCTCTGCGGCGTGAACCCGTGGGCGCTAACTCGCGCCGGGCGCCTGTACTACAGCCTCGGATCATGAAACGGTTTCGTTGATCGATCGTTGACGGTGGTGTGGTCGAGGTCGCGACGGTTGATGGTATCGCTGGTTGGGATGCTGATCTTCGCGGGTTGACGGACGGGTTGGGTTGGCTGTTCGCTCGTCCGGAGCCGAAGGTGACGTTCGGGTTGCTGGTCCGCGCGCTGTTGTCGGATGTGGCGAAGAAGAACTGCTGGGGCCTGTCCGAACATGTTGGGTTGGCGCACCCGCAACGGTTCCAGCACTTCCTCAACGCCGTGAGCTGGGACGCCGACGTGCTCCGCGACGAGGTACGTGGCGTTGTCCTGAATGGACTTGCCGATGTGGGCGGTGCCCTGGTTCTGGACGACACGCAGGTCATCAAGAAGGGCGTCGAGAGTGTCGGAGTCGCCTACCAGCACTGCGGGTTGACCGGTCAGACCGAGAACTGCCAGGTGATGGTCATGTTGACCTACGCCAGCGTGCACGGCCACGCGTTCATCGACTGGGAACTGTATCTGCCGGTCGTGTGGACCCCAGACCGGGCCCGTTGCGTGAAGGCCGGTGTGCCCGCCGATCGTGGGTTCGTCACGAAACCGCACCTGGGCATCAACATGCTGACGCGGGCGTTGGCTGATGCCCGGCTGGCCTTCCGGTGGGTGGTCGCCGACTCCGGCTACGGCCGCGACCCCCTATTACGCCAGTTCTGCCACGACCAGCGCCTGTCCTACGTCCTGGCGGTACCGGTCGACCTGCCACTGCACGGCGCCCGTGGTGAACCGTTGCGCCCGGACGTGGTGTTGCCCAATCCGGGCGTCTGGAGTGGGAACGACGTTCCTGGGACGTGTCAGTAGGTCTGTGTAACGGATAGATCAAAGATCCGTTATGCCCGGTTGTAAGGCCGGGTGCACAGACAGGAACGACTCATGGTTTACCCAGTTCAGACGCAAGGTCGGCTCGCAATCGAGCCGCAGCCCGAAGCCGTGACGGCGACGCCGTCGTTGCCGCTGGCCGGGGCGGACCGCTCGCCGGTGCCAGCGGAACGGGAGCAGGTCAGCGCGAGCGTGCGGTCGCTGCTCGACGACCAGCTCCTCGACCAGCTCGTGGCCCGGATGCGCAGCGAGGGGACCCGGTTGACCGGGCCGGGTGGTTTCCTCACCGAGATGCTTAAGGCGGTCCTGGAACGTGGCCTGGCCGCGGAACTGACCGACCACCTCGGTTACGACAAGCATGACCCGGCCGGCAACGGCAGCGGCAACTCCCGCAACGGCAGCACACCCAAGACACTGCTGACGGAGGTCGGGCCGGTGCCATTGGACGTGCCACGGGATCGGGCGGGCACGTTCGCCCCGCAGTTGGTGCCCAAGGGCGAACGACGCCTCGGCGGGCTGTCCGACATCATCATCAGCCTCTACGCCGGCGGGATGACTGTGCGCGACATCTGCCATCACCTGCACCGGGTCTACGGCTCCGACCTGTCCCCAGACACCATTTCCACGGTCACCGACGCGGTACTTGAAGAGGTCAAGGCGTGGCAGACCCGCCCGTTGGACGAGTGCTACCCGGTCATCTTCGTCGACGCCCTCATGGTCAAGGTCCGTGACGGCAACGCGGTGCGTAACAAGGCCGCCCACCTCGTCGTCGGCGTCGATACCGACGGCATCAAGCACGTGCTCGGTATCTGGCTGCAGAACACCGAAGGCGCCAAGTTCTGGATGCAGGTCTTCGCCGAACTACGCAACCGCGGCGTGCGCCGGGTCCTGATCGCGTGTTGCGACGGCCTGGAGGCGTTGCCCGAGGCGATCGAGACGATCTGGCCCTACACCATCGTGCAGACCTGTGTGGTGCACCTGATCCGCAACAGCCTCAAATACGCCAGCTACACTGACCGCAAGAAGCTCGCCACCGCCCTGCGACCGGTCTACACCGCCGTCAACGCCGACGCCGCCGAGTCCGCCCTGCTCGAACTGGCCGACTCGCCCCTGGGCCGCAAATACAAAGCCGCGATCGCGGTATGGGAACGCGCGTGGGAACGATTCATTCCGTTTCTGGAGTTCCCACCCGACCTCCGCAAGGTCATCTACACCACCAACACGATCGAAAGCCTCAACTTCCAACTCCGAAAAATCATCAAGAACCGGGGCCACTTCCCGACCGACGACGCCGTCGTCAAGCTGCTGTGGTTGGCGATCTGCGACATCGAGGACAAACGAGCCCGCGCCCGCGAAGCCGACCGTGGCAAGCCCGCCCACGAACGCAGCGCCCCCGCCCGACTCATCGAAGGCTCCACCACCCTCGGCTGGCGCCACGCCCTCGCCGCCCTCGACGAGTTCTGCCAGACCCGTAACCTCGACCCCATCCACTAGTTAGTCCGAATAGGACGGTTACACAGCCAATCTGACAGGCTCCGCGGTCGAGATCGCGCGGCATCCTTTGTCCACTCCGGGCAACCCACGCATCGTCGATGAGCACTTTCCGCACCATCGCGGTGGCAGTCATCCCCGCCCGCCCCGGCCCCGGGCCCGCACGAAGGCCGAAGCCGACTTCCTGGCCATCGGCGACGGCGCCCACGCCTGGCAGGTCGAGGCCGCCGCGATCGGCACGGTGCGGGTGCGGGCGAAGATGGCCCGCGCGGTCGAGTTCGCCACCCTGCTGGGCCGAGACCGCGT
>JAEZGP010000786.1 GCA_023437285.1 Actinomycetes bacterium
ACCGTCGTCTGTGGCGGCGCGATGAGCCGCAGGCCGGGCACGTCCTCCACCGCGTCGGCCAGTGCGCGTACCGCCTCGGCGGTGGCGCGCGCCAGCCGCAGGTAGCCGTCGTCGCCGATGTGCCGCAGCGTGGCGTAGGCGGCCGCGATCGGCCCGCCGGAGCGGGTCGAGGTGATCGTCGGGTTGACCATCGTGTACCCGGGCCAGTCGGCCCACGCGAAGTACTGCGCCGCGCGCAGGGCGGCGTCGCGGTGCAGGAGCACGGACACGCCCTTCGGCGCGTACGCGTACTTATGCAGGTCGACCGAGATGGACGTGACGCCGGGTACGGACAGGTCGAACGCCGGGAGGTCCGCGCCGGCGCGGCGCAGGTACGGCAGCACCCAGCCGCCGAAGCACGCGTCGACGTGGCAGCGCACGCCGGCCGCCGCCGAGACCTCGGCGATCTCCTCGACCGGGTCGACGACGCCGTGCGCGTAGGACGGCGCGGAGCACGCCACCAGCACCGTGTCCGGGGTGATCGCGGCGGAGACGCTGGCCGGCGACGGTTGCAGCGTCTTCGGCGACACGGGCACCACGTCGAGCGCGACCCGCAGGTACGACGCGGCCTTGGCGAACGCGGCGTGTGCCGTGGCCGCGACGACCAGCCGCGGCGCGGCGATGTCGGGATGCGCGTCGCGGGCCGCCTTGACGGCGAGGATCAGCGACTCGGTGCCGCCGCTGGTGACGTTGCCGACGGTGGCCGGCCCGCCGCCGAGCAGCCGGGCGGCCGCCCCGACGAGCGCGTTCTCGGTCGCCAACAGCGACGGAAACGCCGTCGGGTCCAGGCCGTTGACGTGCGCGGACAGCGCGTACGCCGAGGCCGCCAGGTCGTCGAGGCCGGCCAGGCCGCTGTCGTAGACGTAGGCGAACAGCCGCCCGCCGTGGGTCGGCAGGTCGTGCTCGCGCAGCGCCGCGAGTTCGGCCAGGATCGTCTCGGCGGGCACCCCCTCGGCGGGCAACGCGTCCAGTGGCGTCATCGTCACTCCCAGCAGTCGGCAGGAGGTGAACCTACCTCAGGAAGCCGGCGCGGTCAGGACCTTGGCGTCGGCGCCGTCGAGCTGGTCGGCGCTCAGGTCGTACCGGCGCAGGAACAGCAGCGCCAGCCCCACGATCACGCCCGGCACCACGGTGAACCCGAGGAGGACTCCCAGCTGCGCCAGGTCGGTCTGTTCCGCCGCCTGCCCGGTGGTCGACGACCGGTAGCCGAACAGCTGCAGCATGAGGCCGAAGACCTGTGGGCCCAGGGCCAGCCCGAACGTCTCCCCCGCTGTCCACACGCCGGTGAACACGCCGGCCTGCCGGCGCCCCGTACGCATCGTGTCGTACGCGATGCAGTCCGGCAGCATCGACAGGCCGAACAGCTGCTGGCCCGCGTACCCGACCCCGAGCACCGCCACGAGCGCGTACACGGCCGCGACGGGCAGCACCGACGACAGGCCCAGCGCCAGCGTCGTCACGGTGATCATGAGCGAGGCGATCACGTACCCGCGCAGCTTGCCCAGCCGCTCCCCCACCCGCCGCCACAACGGCATCACCAGCAGCGCCGGCGCGACCACGCCCGCGAACAGGTACGTCACGGCGTCGGAATCGTGCAGCACGTGGTCGGCGAAGTACTGCACGCCGGCCAGCATCGCCGCCACGCCCGTCGCCTGGGCCACGAAGCAGGCGACCAGCACCCGGAACGGCCGGTTGCCGGCCACCACCGCGAGTTGCGCGCGCAACGACGGCTCGCTGCGCTCCTCCCGGCCGACCGGCGCGCCGCGCGTGCCGAAGAACGCGCCGAGCGCCCCGAGCACGATGAGACACGCGACGAAGATGCCCATGGCCCGGTAGCCCGGGATGCCGCCGCCGGCCGCGTCGCGCACCGCCGGGGCCACCGCGCCGGAGATCAGGATGGCGAGCGCGAGGAGCGCGACCCGCCACGTCATCATGCGGGTACGTTCCTCGTACCCGTCGGTCATCTCCGCGGGCATCGCCACGTACGGCACCTGGAAGAACGCGAACGCCGTCGCGGTGAGCAGGAACGTCGCCGCGACCCACGCCGCACCCGCGCCGCCCCGGAAAACCCCCGCGAAGATCAACGCGAACGTGACGGCGAGCGCGAAACCCCCACCCAGCAGGTACGGCCGCCGCGCCCCCCACCGGGTGTGAGTCTGATCGGACAGCCGGCCCGCGATCGGGTTGACGACCACGTCCCACGCCTTCGGCAACAGCACCAGCAGGCCGGCCAGCCCGGCCGCGATGCCGAGCGTGTCGGTCAGATAGGGCAGCAGGAGCAGCCCCGGCACCGTGCCGAACGCACCGGTCGCCAGCGATCCGGTCGCGTAACCGATCCGCACGCGCGCCGGCAGCGCCGTGGCCTGAGGGGTGGTGGTCACGCCCGGATGCTAGCCGTCGCCTGCGTCAATGTCGCCTGGATACCAGGCATACTCGGCCATCCGCACGTGCTGGCCGCGAAAAACGACGCCCTCGGCGGCCAGCAGGCGACGCGCCCTGACCTCGTGCCCGGGCGGCAGGCGGCCGTTGCCGGCGACCACCCGGTGCCACGGCACGCCGCCGCCGGACTGCGCCATGATCGTACCGACGCGGCGGGCCGACCCCCGCTGGAAACGGTCGTACAGGGCGTCGGCGATCGCGCCGTACGACATCACCCGGCCCGGCGGAATGGACTCGACGAGGGCCAGCACCGCCTCGGTGTACTCCTGCGGGTCGTATACCACGTGGCGAAGGTACCGGCCGGAGCGTCAGAATGGTCCCCGTGCACGACGGCGAGGCCAGGGATGTCATCACCTCCGCCCGACGGCTGGTGATCAAGGTCGGGTCCTCCTCCCTGACCAGCGCCGCCGGCGGGCTCGACCGCGTACGCGTGGACGCGCTCGTCGACGCGGTCGCCGCTCGCCGCGCGACCGGCAAGGAGGCCGTGCTGGTCTCCTCCGGCGCGATCGCCGCCGGCCTCGCGCCGCTGGGCCTGCGTACCCGCCCCCGCGACCTGGCCACCCAGCAGGCCGCCGCGAGCGTCGGGCAGGGCCTGCTCATGCGCGCCTACGCGGAGTCGTTCGCCCGCCACGACCAGGGCGTGGGCCAGGTCCTGCTGACCGTCGACGACGTGACCCGCCGCGCGCACTACCGCAACGCGTACCGGACCCTGGTCCGCCTCATCGACCTCGGCACGGTGCCGATCGTCAACGAGAACGACACCGTCGCCACCCAGGAGATCCGCTTCGGCGACAACGACCGCCTCGCCGCCCTCGTCGCGGCGCTGGTCCACGCCGACGCGCTCGTCCTGCTGTCCGATGTCGACGCCCTCTACGACGGCGACCCCACCCGAGGCACCGCGTCGCGCATCGCCGAGATCCGCGACGAATCCGACCTGGCCGGCATCACGATCGGCCGCACCGGCCGCGCCGGGGTCGGCACCGGCGGCATGGTCACCAAGGTGGAGGCCGCCCGCATCGCCACCGGCGCCGGCATCCCGGTCGTCCTGACGTCCGCGTCCCTCGCCGCCGAGGCCCTCTCCGGCTCCCCGGTGGGCACCCTCTTCCACGCCGTACGGGCACGCCCGGCCGCGCGCCTGTTCTGGCTGGCCCACGCCACCGCCCCGCGCGGCCGCCTGAGCCTCGACGACGGCGCGGTACGCGCGGTCGTGAACCGCCGCCTGTCCCTGCTGCCCGCCGGCGTAACCGCCGTCGAGGGCATCTTCACGGCCGGCGACCCCGTCGACCTGGTGGACCCGCAGGGCACCCCGGTGGCGCGCGGCCTGGTCAACTACGACGCCGCCGAGCTACCAGGCCTGCTGGGCCGCACGACAGCGGAGCTGAGCGTCGCCCTGGGCCCCGCCTACGAAAAGGAGGTCGTCCACCGCGACGACCTGGTCCTCCTGTAACTCCCCGGCCGCCCCCTGTTCCCCTCCCTGTCCCAGGCGCCCATGCCCCCGCCGCCTCCCCGCCTTTACGCTCGCCGCCTCACCCTTTC
>JAEZGP010000795.1 GCA_023437285.1 Actinomycetes bacterium
GGCGACGGCGGTGTGGGCCGCCGAGCGCGCTGCCTGCCTAGCCACCGAAGCCTTTCGGACGTACCGTCGGGGAGCCGTGGGGACTCTACCTCCCGACGAGGACGAACCCAAGAAGATCGTCGCCGGGATGCGGACAGGACACCGCCCCGGCGCCCACGGGGGAAGTCGCCGGGGCGGTGTCGGTTCAGGACCTTACCGGGTCAGGAAATAGATGAGCAACAGTACGGCGACGACGGCCAGCACGACGGTGAGCGTGCGGTAGCCGGCGGTATACGGGGCCCGGCGGTAGTGACCTCGAACGTAGGGCATGGCGTACTCCTCGGCATTGAGTCTCGTCCGTATCGATGTGTTGCTTTCTGCCTACCCGGTCCCGCCGGTGCGGAAACAGGCCTTTGGGCATCAGGTCGTCAACCAGGGGCACCCTGCAGGGCGTCCATGATGGTGAGCGCCTCGGTCATGGTGCCGACGACGATGACCAGGTCGCCGTCGCGACCCTCACCCGCCGCGGCCGGGTCGGCGATGAGACGCCCGTCACGGACCACGGCGACCACCGCCGCCTCGCCGCCGGCGTGCCGATTGGCGTCGACCAGCGGCTGCGCCGGGGTCTCGGGTCCGAGCATCACCTGGAGCGTGACGATGCCGGACGAGTGATGGTCCAGCCGGGCGATGTGGCCCGCGACGCCGACGCCGAGCAGCTCGCCAAGCCCGGCCGCCTCCTCGGGGGTCAGCAGCAGGCTGGTACTGGCGGTGTCCGAATCGGCGCCGTACACGACGAGTTCGCGGCGGTCGCCGTGGTGGCGGATGACGCCGACGGCGCGGCCTGAGCGGGTGGTAAGAACGTGCAACCGGCCCACGCCCGGCAACACGGTGTGATCGATGCGCATGGTGAACCTCCTTTAGAAATAGCGAAGCCAGACGTAGCCCCACGCGACGACCACCGTGACCAGCGTGGTGATGATGCCGTAGCGGGTGAACTGCCAGAACGAGATCGGCTGGCCGTTGCGGGCGGCGATGCCGAGAACGACGACGTTGGCGCTGGCCGCCACCGCCGTACCGTTGCCGCCGAGGTCCGCGCCGAGCGCGAACGCCCACCACAACGCGCGGCCCGTACCGGCATCCGGCGTCTGGGCGACGATGTCCTCCACGACGGGCGCCATCGTCGCCACGTACGGGATGTTGTCGAAGAACGCCCCGAGGATGGCCGAGCCGAACAGCAACGAGGTGGCGGCGGCGAAGTAGTTGTTGCCCAGGGCGTCGACGGCCCAGGACCCCATGGCGTGGATGACGCCCGTCTCGACGAGTCCGCCGACCATGACGAACAGGCCCATGAAGAACACCAGCGTGGGCCACTCGACCTCGGCCAGGTAGTCGGCCGTGCGGACCCCGGTGACCAGCACCATGGCGCCCGCCCCCAGCATGGCCACGATGGCCGGCTCGAGGTGCAGCACGGTGTGCAGGCTGAACGCCACCACCACGGCCCCGAGGATGACCAGGCACTTGATGAGCAGCTTGCCGTCGGTGATCGACTTGCGCTCGTCGAGGGCCATGACCTCATCGACCCGCTCGGGGTGGTATTCGAACGAGCGCCGGAACATGACCCGGGCCAGCACGATGAACAGCACGAACAGCACCGCGACGATCGGTGCCATGTTGATCACGAAGTCGTTGAACGTCAGGCCGGCCCGGCTGCCGATGATGATGTTCGGCGGGTCGCCGATGAGCGTGGCGGCGCCGCCGATGTTCGAGGCCAGCGCCTCCGCGATCAGGTATGGCGCGGCCGAGATGCCCAGCTTGCCGCACACCACGATGGTCACCGGCGCGACCAGCATGATCGTGGTGACGTTGTCCAGGAACGGCGAGGCGATCGCGGTGATCGCCATGAGCAGCACCAGCAGCCGGTACGGCCGACCGCGCGATCGTTTCGCGGCCCAGATGGCCAGGTATTCGAAGACCCCCGTCTGTTTGATGATGCCAACAATGATCATCATGCCGAGCAGCAGGAAGATCACGTTCCAGTCGATGCCGGCGTGCTCGGAGAAGAAGACGTGGTTGCCCGGGACAAAGCCGAACAGCGCCATCAACCCCGCGGCGAACAGGACGACGGCGACGCGGTGCACCTTCTCGGTGGCGATCAGGATGAACGCCACCGTGAAGATGGCGAGGGCGATGTAGGCGCTCACGCTGCGCCACCGCCTGGCGGGCCGTCAGGCAGGTTGGCCGGATCGAGGGTGTGCTGGGTCTGCGGTGCGGGCATCGGGGCCCGCACCGCCTGGAAGCGGTACATGGGTTGGGGTCCTCCGGAAAGACGCGTCGCGCCGTCGGTCTACAGACCGGCGGCGTCAGGGGAGTGGGTTACTCAGTGCGTCGTGGAGGAGGGTGGCCCGCGGCAACCCGCGGCGGGCGGTATGCGCGCGGGGATGAGCGCGACCCTGTGGCGGGCGCGGGCGAGCGCCAGGCCGCCGATCGCGAAGACGACCGCGATGGGCAGGATCGCGAGCAGGCCGCCGGGCAGCGGCTGGGACTCCGGGTCACCTGGCAGCGTGGCCGACACGGCGTGGCCGACGGTGGCGCGGGGGGTGACCTGGAACGTGTCGCCCGGCAGCGTGGTGTGCGCGGCCGATAGGCCCACGAGCAGGAAGCCGAGGGCCAGGGTGAGCATCATGACCATGGGGCGGGGCGCGTGGCGGGTCGGTTTGCTCATCCCGGCCACCTCCCGTCTCCCTGGTCTGCATAGCTTACCCAAAGCCGTGGCCGGACCAGCTGAACGGAAATAACCTACTTAACCAATGGACTTTATCTGTATCTCGTGGTCCCATGGGGTCATGCGAGCGAGCGCGATTCTGATCCGCCGCCGCCACGTGGACTTCGGCCTCCTGGCGGCGAGCGCCTGTTGCCGTTCGGCCCGCGCCTGACCGCGCCGCCCGAACAGACCACCCCTCACGCCACGCCGACGTGGTGCTCCGCGCCCGACGAACGGGAGCCCTTCATGACAGTCACTGTCCTGCGTACCCCTGCCCCCCGACATGTGCGGCCGCTCGGTCGGCCCGCCGCCCGCACCGCCCGCCAACGCCGGGTCGACCCGCCGGCCGAGGTGACGCTGACGATCGGCGTCACGCTCGCCGGTGGCCGGCCCCACCGCGACGCGCTCGACTTCATCGACGCGCTCAACCAGCTCGCCGACAATCTCGGGGCGTCGGTCACCGTCGCGTCGACGCCGCCCGGGCACGGCGGCGCGCGCCGCGCGGCCGCCCCGGTCGACATCGAGATCGACCCGCAAAGCCGCGTCGTATCCCGCCGTGGCGCGCCGGTCGAGCTCACCAGGGTCGAGTACGACCTGCTGACGTTCCTCGTCGACAACCCCCGGCAGGTCTTCACCCGCCGGCAGTTGCTGGAAGGGATCTGGGGCGACGACCGCGCCGGCCGGCGCACCGTCGACGTACACGTCAGCCGGCTGCGGGCCAAGCTCGGCGGCGATCTCGTCGTCACCTCGCGCGGCGTCGGCTACCGCCTGGCCGACCGCGCGCCCATCAGCGTCATCCACCACCCCGAAGGGAGTCGTCCATGAGTAGCCGACCGCGGCGCTTGCGCATCAACGAGGACTGGGCCGCGACCATCATCGGCCTCGTGCTCATCGTCCTGATCCTCGCCGGCGTCATCACCAAGGGGGTGCTGCAGTAATGTCCGCCGACACCGCGGCCCCGACCGAGACCTCGGCCGTCCCCGACGAGACCCGACGCGCGATCACCCCGGCAACGGTCGGCTGGGTCGTCGCCGGCATCGTCGTGGTGCTCACCCTGGCGTACGTCACGAAGATCCTGGAGAAGAACGTACCGACGTGGCTGGCCGACACGAGCCTGGCCCGGATCGCCAAGTCCGTCGAGTACCCGGTCTACGCGATCGCGCTGGGCCTGCTCGGCAACCTCGTGCTGACCGTCACCGGCCTTCGCGACCGGCTGTCGGGCGCCTTCCGCACGGAGTTGTTCATCAAGACCGGCCTCGTGCTGCTGGGTTTGTCGATCAACCTGTCGCTGCTCGTCACGGCCGCCGGCCCGGCCATCGTGCAGGCGCTCCTGCTGATCAGCGGGGTGTTCCTGTTCACCTGGTGGCTGGGTGGCAAGCTGGGCCTCGACGACAAGCTGCGCGCGCTGCTGGCCTCGGCGGTGTCGATCTGCGGCGTCAGCGCGGCGATCGCGGCGGCCGGCGCGGTGAAGGCCCGCCGGGAGCATCTCGCGTACGCTGCGAGCCTGGTGATCATCTTCGCCCTGCCGTCGATCTTCCTGCTGCCGTGGCTGGCCGACGTGTTCGGGCTCAGCGACGCCGTGGCCGGCGCGTGGATCGGCGGCAACATCGACACCACCGCGGCCGTGACCGCCGCCGGCACGCTGGCCGGCCCGGACGCGCTGAAGATCGCCACGATCGTCAAGCTCACCCAGAACGCCCTGATCGGCATCGTGGCGGTCGCCCTGACCGCGTACTTCGCCTTCAAGGTGGAGAAGTCCGAGAACATCGAGAAGCCGGGCCTGATCGAACTGTGGCGACGCTTCCCGAAGTTCGTGCTCGGCTTCATCGCCGCCAGCGTCATCGGCACCTGGTACGCCGAGACGGCCCTCGCGGCCGACAACACGGCCGCCCAGGCGGTCGCGGGCAACCTGCGCACCTGGTTCCTGATCCTCGCCTTCGTCAGCATCGGCCTGGAGTTGCGGGTCAAGGCGCTGCGCGAGGCGGGCTGGCGGCCCATCGCGGTGTTCGGCAGCGCCACGGTCGTCAACATCGGTCTGGCGCTCGCGCTGGCCGCCCTGCTGTTCGCCAACTTCACCCTCTAGCTCAACCCGCGTTCGTTACGGGCCGCGGCGACGGCCCGTGACGAACGCCAGAACAAGGAATGCCCCGTCACGGGGTATCCCCACGTCGGTGTAAAAACCGATCTTATCCATGGGATTTGTAGAGAACATGCCTTGCCGCCTGGCGTGATTACCCGATATTGCCTATCGTTTTAGTAGGCGATATCCCTCGGTGACGGGAGCGGCCATGCGACGGACGACAGCGGTGTTCGGCGGCGGGTGTTCGGGGGCGCTGGTCGTCCTGGAAGTGCTGCGATGAACCGACGACGAAATCCTGCTCATCGAGCCGGGCACGCCCGGCGCCGGGGTGGCCTACGGC
>JAEZGP010000035.1 GCA_023437285.1 Actinomycetes bacterium
CCAGGGCCACGCAGGCGGGCAGCAGCTCGGGCCGCGTCGTGTCGATCTCGATCGGCTCGCCGGCGGGTCCGCGGAAGACGAGCCTGTGGTACGCCCCGGGGCGCTCGCGGTCCTCAAGCTCGGCCAGGGCGCCGGCCGTGGCGTACGTGGTGTCCCACAGGGTCGGCGCCTGGGCCGTGTAAGCCTCGCCGCGGGCCAGGGCCCGCAGGAACGCCCGCTGCGACGCCAGCCGGGCCCGGTCCCCGATGGTCGTGTACTGGTAAGACCAGTCGAAGCTGAGCCCCAGCCGCCGCCACAGCGCCTCGTAGGCCCGCTCGTCCTCCTCCGTGAGCTGGCGGCACAGCGCCACGAAGTTGGGCCGCGAGATCGGCGTCAGCTCCGCGCTGCCCGGCTGCGGCACGAACGACGGGTCGTACGGCAGCGACGGGTCGCAGCGCACGCCGAAGTGGTACTGCACCCGCCGCTCGGTGGCCAGGCCGTTGTCGTCCCAGCCGATCGGGTAGAACACGGCCTTGCCGCGCATGCGCTGGAAGCGGGCGATGATGTCGGTCTGGGTGTAGGAGAAGACGTGTCCGATGTGCAGGGCGCCGGATACGGTGGGCGGCGGGGTGTCGATCGAGTACACGTCGGCGCGGTCAGCTGACCGGTCGAACGCGTACGTCTCCTCCTCCTGCCACCGGCGCGCCCAGGCCTCCTCCAGACCGTCCAGCGTGGGACGGTCGGGCAGGCGGGACGCGCGATCCACCGTCTGCGTCATGGCAGCGAGGCTAGCCGCCCGGCGATCAATCGTCCGCCGATTTAGAAGCCCCCGAAGTCCCCGCCGCCGAAGTCCCCGCCCCCGAAATCGCCCGCGTAGTCGGAGCCGTAGTCGTAGCCGCCGAAGTCACCGGCGTCGGCCGCCGCCTCCTGTTCGCCGCCCGGGTCCCAGCCGTGGTCATCGGCGTAGTCGAGCCCGTCCTGGAAGCCGTCGTCGTGGCCGGCCGCGAAGCCGCCGCCGTCCCAGCCGAACAGCCCGGGGCTGAACAGCGCGTCCATGATGAGGAACGAGCCGACGCCCCAGGCGCCCGCGACGAGCGCGGTCTTCCACCAGGGCTCCGAATACCACCCGCCGGGCACGGGCCGGCCCTGCACCATGCCGCCCGGGTAGTAGTACGGCGTGCGGTTGCTGTGTCGCGGCGCGGCGCGGAACGGGCGGCCCTCGATCTGGACCTCGTTCTCCTGGGTGATCTGGCCGGCCTGCCGCTGGCCCGCCAGCGGCGGCACGTCAGGGCCCGGGTCGAAGCCCATGGCGATGCGGGCCGCCCGGATGTAGGCCAAACCCTCCAGCGCGGTCTCCCGGGCGAGGGCGAGCTGGGCCGGCGTGGTCGCCCGGTCCAGCTGCGCGCCGGCCGCGTTGTAGCGCTCGCCGGCGTCGACGAGGGCCTGCTGGATCGCCGGGTCGTCGCGCTTGGGCAGGTTCATGATCTGACCGCCAAGGCGCTCGTACCAGCGCAGCGCCTCTTCCCGCGCGTCGGCCAGCTCCCGCTCGCGGCGCCTGCGACCCCAGAACATGCGTCCTCCCCTGGTTCCTCACCCACGGTACCTACCCGTCGCACCCATACCGCATGCTGAAGCCGTGACCGAGGTGACGCTGTTGCTGGTGGGGCTGGGCGTGGGTATCGCGCTGGGGGTGCTGGGCGCCCGTTCGCGGGCGGCCGTGCAGGTGGCCCGCCTGGAGGCCACGCTCGCCGCCTCCCAGGCCGGCGAGGCGCGGCTGGAGCAGTCGATGCGCGCGCTGACGTTCGAGGCGACGGCGCAGTCCCAGGAGGCTGTCGCGCGCGCCGTCGCCCCGCTGCATGAAACCCTTCAGCGGTACGAGCAACGCGTGGCGGAGCTGGAGCGGGCCCGGGTGGGGGCGTACTCGGAGCTGCGTACCCAGCTCGGGCAGGTGCACGAGGCGTCCACGGCACTGCGCGCGGAGGCGGGCCAGTTGGTGGCGGCCCTGCGCAGCCCGCAGGTGCGCGGCCGGTGGGGCGAGCACCAGTTGCGCCGCGTCGTCGAGGCGGCGGGCCTGCTGGAGCACTGCGACTTCGCCGAGCAGGTGTCGATCACCGGCGATCAGGGCGCGCAGCGACCCGACCTGGTGGTGCAGCTCTACGGTGGGCGGCGGATCGTGGTGGACGCCAAGGCGCCCCTGGACGCGTACCTGTCGGCGATGGAGGCCCGCGACCAGCGCGTCCGCGACCATCAGCTGGACCAGCACGCCCGTCACCTGCGGTCGCACGTGGAGGCGCTGGGGGCCAAGCGCTACTGGGCCTCGGTCGAACAGTCCCCGGATTTCGTGGTCCTGTTCCTGCCCGCCGACCCGTTCCTCGACGCGGCCCTGGCCCGCGACGCGACCCTGCTGGAGCACGCCTTCGGCCGCAATGTCGTGCTCGCCACCCCGGCGACCCTGGTCGCGTTGCTGCGTACGATCGCCTTCTCGTGGCGGCAGGAGGCGCTCACGGAGCACGCCGTCGAGGTCCACCGCCTGGGCCGCGAGCTGTACTCCCGCCTGGCCAGCCTCGCCGACCACCTGTCCAAGGTGGGCTCGTCGCTGGGTTCGGCGGTGACGGCGTACAACCGGGCGATCGGGTCGCTGGAGTCGCGCGTGCTGGTCAGCGCGCGCCGCTTCACCGACCTGGGCGTCACCGGCGAACCGCTGCCGCCACCGTCCCAGGTCGAGCTCGCGCCGCGCCAGCCGCAGGCCCCGGAGCTGGTCGTCCCGGAGTCGTGACCGTCAGGAGTCCATCAGCAGCAGCAACACCACCAGCACGACGATGGACGTGACGATGACGGCTGGCACGAGCACGTTGAGAAACTGCCGTCGCCCCCGGGTGGGTTCCGTGCCACGAGTGTCAGACATCGACCCATATTATTGGCCGCGGCGGCCGGCCGCTGCCCGTAGTCACCGGGTGATCACAAATTGTGCCCACCCGGGGCCGGGCAGGATCGCCGTTCGGTGCGGAAAGCCGGTTCGCGCTCCGGGGATCAGCGGGCGGCGGCCGCCTTC
Source organism: Actinomycetes bacterium (assembly GCA_023437285.1). GTDB lineage: Bacteria > Actinomycetota > Actinomycetes > Mycobacteriales > Micromonosporaceae > Luedemannella. Next base: position 3,032 of record JAEZGP010000035.1, read on the forward strand.
ATGTCGCGCTTGAGCTCCTGCGGAAGGGAGAAAGTGATCTTCTCCTGCACCGTGGTGATCTCGTCGACGTCGGTGAAGCCGCGCGCCGCGAGGTGCTCGAGAACCTCGGTGACCAGCTCGTCGGGGACGCTGGCGCCCGAGGTCAGGCCAA
>JAEZGP010000044.1 GCA_023437285.1 Actinomycetes bacterium
CCGGGGTCCCCGCGACCGCGACCGCGGCCCGCGCGAGGGCAGTGACCGGGCTCCGCGTGAGGGCGGCGACCGGGCTCCGCGTGAGGGCGGCGAGGGCGACGAGGGCGGCGAGCGCCGCCGTCGCACCCGGCACAGCTAGTCACGGACGTACCAGTTCAGGGAGTAGGACACCGTGCGGGTTTCCCGCGGCGACATGAGCACCATCCGACGGGCGCGGTCGACAGACCGCGCCCGTCGCGCGCCACACGGTTCCGCCCGCGCCGACCGTCGGCTCCTCGGAGCGGACGACCGGCTCGGCGGCACGGTGGGGCGCACCGTCCTGCCCAACGGCGTACGCGTGCTCACCGAGGCCATCCCCGCCATGCGCAGCGTGTCCGTGGGCATGTGGGTGCCGATCGGCTCCCGCGACGAGGCGCCCGAACTCGGCGGCGTCTCGCACTTCCTGGAACACCTGCTGTTCAAGGGCACCCGGCGGCGTACCGCCCTGGACATCTCCTCGACCATCGAGGCCGTCGGCGGGGAGACCAACGCCTTCACCACGAAGGAATACACCTGCTACTACGCGCGGGTGCTCGACGCCGACCTGCCGCTGGCCATCGACGTCATGGGCGACCTGCTCACCGACTCGGTGCTCGCGGCCGCCGACGTGGAGACCGAGCGCGGGGTGATCCTCGAAGAGATCGCCATGCACGACGACGAGCCCGACGACGAGGTGCACGACCTGTTCGCCGAGGCCGTCTACGGCGAGCACCCGTTGGGCCGGCTCGTGTCCGGCACCCCGACGACCATCGGCGCGATGAGCCGGCAGTCCATTGCGGACTTCTACGAGCAGCGTTACCGGGGTCCGGCTCTCGTGGTCGCGGCCGCCGGCAACCTCGACCACGACCTCGTGGTACGCCTCGTCGAGGACGTGATCGGCCGCGCCGAACGGTTCGCCGATCCGGCCGCCCCGCTGCCGCGCCGCGCCGACCCGGCGCCCGAACCCCGCCCGGCATCGCGCGTGGTGGTCCGCGACAAGGACACCGAGCAGGCCCACGTGCTGCTCGGCTGCCCGGCGCTGAGCCGCGACGACGAACGGCGCTTCGCGTTGGGAGTACTCAACAACGTGGTCGGCGGCGGCATGTCGGCGCGGCTGTTCCAGGAGATCCGCGAAAAGCGCGGCCTGGCGTACTCGATCTACTCCTACACCGCGCAGTACTCGGGTACCGGGCTGTTCGGCGTGTACGCCGGCTGCGCGGCGGGCAAGGTCGAGGAGGTCCTCAGCCTGGCCCGCGAGCAGCTCGCCGCCGTGGCGGCCGACGGGCTCACCGACGAGGAGGTGCGCCGCGGCAAAGGGATGCTCAAGGGCGCGCTCGTGCTCGGCCTGGAGGACACCGGTTCGCGGATGACCCGGCTCGCCAAGAGCGAGATGCTCTACGACGAGTTGCTGTCGGTCAACGACCTGTTAGGACGGGTCGACGCCGTCACGCCCGACGACGTACGCGCGGTGGCCGCCGAGGTGCTGACCCGTCCGATGTCGCTTGCCGCGATCGGGTCCTCGCTGCCCAACCTGTAGCCTGTGGGTGCCCCCACCCCCTCGGGAGATCAGTGACCGTGACCCGGCAGCCACCTCCGTCGATCGAGCGGAGGGTCGCCTCGCACCGGCGCAAGCCCCGCCGCCCCCCGGGCGTGTGGCTGGGCATACCCGCCACCATCGCCGTCGTCGCCGCCGCGATCGCCGTGGTGCTCACGACGGGCTCCGACCCCGCGCCGCCCGGCACGGCCGCGTCCCAGACCGGCGGCCCGCAGCCGACCGGCGCGCCGCCGTCCGGTACGGCCAAGCCGTCGACGAAGCCGAAGCCGACCGCGAGCCGCAAGCCCTCACCGCCGGCGTCGGGCAACCCGCTCGCCGGCGCCGCGTTCTACGGGCCCAACGACAACGCGGCCGGCCAGGCCCGTCAGTGGGAGGCCGGCCGCCCGGCCGACGCGGCCATCATGCGGCAGATGGCGGCCACGCCGGTGGCCACCTGGTTCGGCGAGTGGAACGCCGACCCGACCGGCGACGTGCGCACCATCATCTCCGCCGCCAAGGCACAGGGGCGCCTGGCGGTGCTGGTGGCCTACAACGTGCCGCACCGCGACTGCGGCGGCCACTCGGGCGGCGGCGCGTCGAGCGACCAGGCGTACCGGTCGTGGATTACGAAGTTCGCGGCCGGTGTCGGCGAGGACAAGGCCGTGGTCATCCTCGAACCCGACGCGCTGGCGCAACTGTGCGGCGACGCCAACGCCCGCTACGCCAACCTGAACTACGCGCTCGACAAGCTCGCGGACACGGCGGCGGTGACCTACCTCGACGCAGGCCACGCCGACTGGCTGACTGTCAGCGAGATGGCGACCCGGCTGAAGAGGGCCGGCGTGGCCAAGGCGCGCGGCTTCGCGCTCAACGTGTCCAACTTCGTCACGACCGCCAAGTCGGCCGAGTACGGCGAGTCGCTGGCGGCGAACCTGCCCGGCGACCACGGGTACGTCATCGACACCAGCCGCAACGGCCGGGGCGCGACCAACGAGTGGTGCAACCCGCCGGGGCGGGCCCTCGGGCCCAAGCCGACCGCGAAGACGAAGTACCGCAACGCCGACGCGTACCTGTGGATCAAGGTCGTGGGCGAGTCGGACGGCGAGTGCAACGGCGGCCCGGCCGCCGGGCAGTGGATGCCCGAGTACGCGCTGGCACTGGCCAGGTCCGCGGGCTGGACCGCCTGAGCTCGCCCCGCCCGGCGGTTCCGATAGGTTGGGTGGCGTGACTGAGGAACTACAACCGGCCCAGCCGATCCGCGTCGGTGTCCTGGGTGCCCGGGGCCGCATGGGTGCCGAGGCGTGCCGCGCCGTGGACGCCGCGCCCGACATGGAGCTCGTCGCGATGGTCGACGCCGGCGACTGGCTGTTCAACATCGCCGACGCCGGCGCTGACGTGGTCATCGACTTCACCACGCCCGACATCGTCATGGACCACCTGCACTGGTGCATCGACCAGAACATCAACGTGGTCGTGGGGACGAGCGGCTTCACCGAGTCGCGCTACGAGCGGGTGCGCCAGTGGCTGCAGCACAAGCCCGACCTCGGCGTGATCATCGCACCGAACTTCGCGGTCGGCGCGGTGCTCATGATGGAGTTCGCCGCCAAGGCGGCCCGCTGGTTCGAGTCGGTGGAGATCGTCGAGATGCACCACCCGCAGAAGGTGGACGCGCCGAGCGGCACCGCGCTGCGCACCGCCGAGATGGTCGCCGCGGCCCGGGCGGAGGCCGGCCTGGCCGCCATGCCCGACGCCACCAAGGAGGAGATGCTCGGCGCCCGGGGCACCGACGTCGGCGGCGTACGGGTGCATTCGTTGCGCGCCACGGGGCTGGTCGCGCACCAGGAGGTGCTCTTCGGTACGGGCGGGGAGACGCTGACCCTGCGGCACGACTCGTACGACCGCAAGTCGTTCATGCCCGGGGTGTTGCTGGCCGTCCGGTCGGCCGTCAGGCGGCCGGGCCTCACGGTCGGCCTGGGCCCGCTGCTCGGCCTTTAGCGGCCTGCGGGGCTAAGCCCGTTCTCCAAGACCGAAAAGGGGCGG
>JAEZGP010000050.1 GCA_023437285.1 Actinomycetes bacterium
GATCTCGACCACAGCGGACACTGGAGGAGCCTCCCCGACCCACGCGTCGCCAATTAAGGACTCACCGTACGCGTTCGGTGGCGTTCTGTGGGGGCGGATTGTCGGACCCGCGTCACATCGCGACAACGGCCCCTCACCGACCCCTGGCCGGGCGGTCTCTTCGTCGCTATGACGATCGAAATTCCCGAAGCGCTTCGGCCACGCGAGGCGGCTGTCCGGAAGCGGCCCTCAGCGTAGTGGCCGGCCGCCCGCCGCGCGATACAGGTCGCGCATCATCGCGACCTCCGCGCCGTGGTGGATCAGTTCGTCGAGGATGTGCAGGACGAAGGCGCGCCGGGTGGCGTCGGCATAGCGGCCGGCGACCGGACCCAGCGGCACGACCAGGCTCCTTTCGGTGGTCGCGTCGAGCACCGAGCGCCAGTGCCGCAGGGCGAGGTCGAGCCTTTCCAGCGCGTCGGCTGCGGTGCCCGGGGCGCCGATGTCGGGCCACGTCGGGATCCCCTCGATGCCCAGCCAGTCGACGAGCCGCTCGGCCGTGAGCAGGTCGATAATGTGCGCGAGGCGCCACGACAGGGTGGTGAACTCGCGCGGGTCGTCGACGTCGAGGCGCGGGCCATCCGACCGGAACAGGCCCTCCCCGACCGGCCGTACGGTGCGACAGTTCGGCACGGGCTCCCAGGCGTATTCCTCGTCGGTGAGCCCGGTTACCCGGTCACTCAGGCGACCGCTCACGTAGTCGGACATCCCGATGATGTCGTCGCGTGCTGAGACCATGTCCCTATTGTGGCGGTTCACCACGGTCCGGGGGCGCCAGAAGGGCCAGACGGCTCAGCGGTCGCCGTACTCCGCCTCGTCGACCTCGCCTTCCGGCTCGGGGACGGGGTGGATCGCCAGCTCCTCCATCGTCGGGCCGCCACCGGCCGGGCCGGCGTCGAAGGCGACCTCCTCCGCGTCGACGTCGGCCACGCCGCCTTCGTCCGGGGCCACCAGGCGGCCGACGTGCTCGCTGTCGGCGTCCTGATGGTCGTACACCGAGACCGGCGAGTCGGGGTCCGCGGTCACCGGTTCGCCGTCGATTTCGGCCATGGTGAGCGGGGCCTCGGCCTTCGCCCAGACGTCCGGTTCCTCGCGGCGCAGCCGGGTGTCGAGCGACTCGCCCCTGGCTTCCTCGTCCGGGGTCACGCCGTAGTCGTCGAGCACCACCGGGCCGTGCTCCCGATCGGCGGGCAGCGGCGCGGGAGACGGGCCGTCGGCCTCGCGGACCGAGGGGTACGCGTCGTACGCCGTCGAGTCGTCGTCGGCCACCTCAGGTACGCCGTCCGCCTCGGGGTCCGAGACGGGGTGCGGAAAACTGTCGTCCTGCATGGCCGACTACTACCCGGCCGGCGCGCGCTCACACCCCGAGGGCGAGACGCGCCAGCGGTTCCACCAGTTCCCGCGCTTCGTAAGACAAATGCGACAAAAGTACGTCCGAGAGCACGTCGCCATGGTCGGGCACGGCGACTCCCATTGCGTCGAGGCAGGCCATAGACCAGCTCGCGAACGAGTGGCGGTGATGCGCGACGCTGGTCGCGTGACCCTTCGACACATTGGCACGTTTCGGTTCTACTGTCGGGCCGCCGCCGTGGTGTTCGGCCTCTACACCGCGTACCCGCTGGTCATGAAAATCGCCGAGGACCGGCTGGCCCACGACTGGGCCCACAGCGCGTTGCACCTGGCCTCCGCCGTGTTGGCGACCTACGCCGGCTGGTTCGCCCGATCGGACGTGCCCGCGAAGATGTTCACCTGGGCTATCGGCGTGCTGTACGGCATCCTCGGGGTCGCGGGCTGGTTCATCGACGGCCTGCTCCTGGACACGCCGGTGGCCATCCCCCTGGACACCCCGGCCAACGTTTTCCACCTGGTGCTGGCCGTCCCCGCGCTGGCGTTGGGCATACGATCGGCAGCCGACCGATAGGCCGTTGTCGCAACGCCTGCCGGCCTTGTTCCGCGTACCGTCCGATCGAACCCGGGCGGGATTGACAAACGTCAACGGGATGCCACGCTGTAATCACATTCAAAATATGTGAATCAGAGGAGCTCCGATGAGGTTCGTCCCCCTCAGCGGCGCGGTGACCGGTGCCCGGCGCAGGTTGGTCGCAGGCGCGGCGGTCGCCGTCGTCGCCGCGGCCGGCGCCCTGGTCGCCACCGCCGCCAACGCGCTCACCCCGTTGCCCTGCACCTACGCGTACACGATCGTTTCGAAATGGCCCGGCGGGTTCCAGGCCGAGGTGGCCGTCACCCCCACCGGCGGCGTGAGCAACTGGACGATCGCGTGGACGTTCACCGCCGACGAACGGATCAACTCGGGCTGGAACGGCAATTTCAGCCAGTCCGGTCAGCGCGTCACCGTGACCAACCCCTCGTGGCAACCGACCATCGCGGCGGGCAACACCGTGCGCCCCGGCTTCGTGGCCTCGGTCACCGGGTCGCCGCCCCTGCGCCTGGCCTCCATCACGCTCAATGGCCTGACCTGTTATCCCCCGGGCACCTTGACCGCCAGCGCCACCGCCACGAGCCGGCCGCCGACCAGCAGCGCCCCGACCAGCGGTGTGCCCACCAGCAGCGCCGCGCCAACGAGCAGCGAACCAACCAGCAGCGCGCCGACCAGCGCCGCTGCCACCACGTCCGGTCCGCCCACCCGAACCAACCCGTACGCCGGTGCCGTCGGCTACCGCAACCCGGACTTCGCCGCCCGCGTGGCCGGCTCGGCGGCCACCCGTACGGGCGATCTCGCGGCCGCGATGACCACGGTGGGTGAGCAACCCACGGGCGTCTGGCTGAGCAGCATCGCGTCGGTGGCCAGGCTGCGCGACCACCTGGGCCGCGCGCTCGCGCAGCGCACGTTCGTCGGCGCGCCGGTCGTCGTCACGGTCGTCCTCGACAACCTGCCCAACCGCGACTGCAACGAGTTGGTCCCGCACGGCGAACTGTCGGTCACCAACAACGGCCTGACGAGATACAAGACCGAGTACGTGGACGCGATCGCGGCCGTACTGCGCGACCCGGCGTACGCGAGCCTGCGCATCGCCACGATCATCGAGCCGGGTGCCCTGGCGAATCTCGTCATGCAGTCCACCCGGACGGCGGCGTGCGCCGAGGTGATCTCCAGCCAGGTGTACCCGGACGGCGTCCGGTACGCCCTGAACGCCCTGGCCCCGATCGGCAACGTGTGGACGTACCTGGACGCGAGCCACTCGTACACGCTGGGCTACGAGACGAACCTGGTGCCGGCCGCGCAGCTGTACGCGTCCCTCGCGGCGAGCACCTCCGCCGGCCTGGCCAGCATCGACGGGTTCGCGATCAACTCGGCGGGTTACAGCCCGACGGTGGAGCCGTTCCTCCCCGACACCCGCAAGATGATCAACGGCCAGATGCTCCTGCTGTCGCGCTGGGTCGACTGGAGCGAGGTCATCGACGAGGAGGACTACGTCACGGCCCTGCACGGGGCGTTGGTCGACGCGGGCTTCCCGGCCGACACGGGCATCGTGATCGACACGTCGCGTAACGGCTGGGGCGGCCCTAACCGTCCGACAGCGGTGAGCACCTCGACCGACATCAACACGTACGTCGACCAGTCCCGGGTCGACCGCCGGCTCTACCGCAGCAACTGGTGCAACCAGGTCGGCGCCGGCATCGGCGAGCGGCCGCGGGCCAACCCCATGCCGCACGTGGACGCCTTCATCTGGGCGTGGGAGCCGGGCGCCTCCGACGGCGCGGCCCCGGCGGCCGCGGGGCAGCCGCGTCCGGCCGGCGCCGACCCGATGTGCGACCCGGCGTGGTCGCCGCCGATGGGCAGCATCCGCCCGTCCGGAGCCAGCTACGGTGCCCCGGCCGAGGGCGGCTGGTTCGACGCGTACTTCGAAACCCTTGTCCGCAACGCCTTCCCGGCTTTGTAGGCAGCGTCACAGGCCGCCCCAGAGGTCCTCCTAAGGGACGTCGGGGGCGGCGTTTTCGCAGGTAGAAGGCCTGACAGGTAGGGATACCCCCCGTACCCGCGAGGGGTTGGCCCGTCAGGGTCACACCGGATGTCCGTGGTTCGTCCGTTCCCTAGCGTCTCTAGTGACTCGCGAAGAACGACAACTCCAAGGAACGGACCAGATGGAACGCAAGCTTTTCACCGTGCGGATCGCGCGGTGGAGCGCCGAGCACCCGTGGCGCGCCATGGCGCTGTGGGTTGCCTTTGTGATTGCCTCGATCGTCGTGGGATCGGCGGTCGGTACGAAGGAGGCCACCAACAGCGGCAACGTGGCGGAGACCGCGCGTGCCCAACAGATGATCGAGGCGGGCGACTTCCCGGACGACCCGACGACCGAGCGGGTACTCGTCACGTCGAAGGCCGGCACGCTCGACACCGCGAAGGCGACCGCGGCACTGACCGACGCGGCGACCCGCATGCGGGCCCTGCCGGAGGTCGCGAGCGTCGGCGACCCGGTGACCTCGCCCGATGGCAGCACGATGTTCCTCCCGGTCGCGATGGCCGGCGACCCGCAGACCGCCCCGGACCGGGTCCAGCCGCTGCTCGACACCACCGCCGCGCTGCAGGCCGCGCACGCCGACGTACGGGTCGAGCAGGTCGGCAACGCCTCGATCATGAAGTCGCTCAGCGACACGATCGGCGAGGACTTCAAGCGCGCCGAACTGTTCAGCGTGCCGGTAACCCTGATCATCCTGCTGGTGGCGTTCGGCGCGCTCATCGCGGCCGGCGTACCCGTCCTGCTGGCCATCTCGGCCGTAGGCGCGGCGATCGGCCTGTCCGCGCTGGCATCGCACCTGGTGCCTGCGCAGGAGGCCACCAACAGCGTCGTCCTGCTCATCGGCATGGCCGTCGGCGTCGACTACTCGCTGTTCTACCTCAAGCGCGAACGCGAGGAACGGGCGAAGGGCGCCAGCCACCTCGACGCCGTGGAGATCGCGGCCGCCACCTCCGGCCACGCCGTGGTCGTCTCCGGCCTCGCCGTGATCATCGCGATGTCGGGCATGTTCCTGGCGCAGGACAACATCTTCGCGTCGTTCGCGGTCGGTTCGATCCTGGTCGTGGCCGTCTCCGTCCTCGGCTCGCTGACCGTCCTGCCGGCCATGCTCGCCAAGCTGGGCCGGTGGGTTGACCGCCCCCGCGTCCCGTTCGTGTGGCGGCTGACCGCCCCGCGCGTCAGCGGCGGCGAGGTCACCTCGCGGTTCTGGTCGGCGGTCCTGCGGCCGGCGCTGCGCGCCCCGTGGCTGACCCTGATCCTGTCCGTCGGCGCGCTGCTGGCCCTGGCCACCCCCGCGCTCGGCATGACGCTCAAGCTCAACGGCCTGGCGGACGTCCCCCGCAGCACGGAAGTGATGCAGGCCTACGACCGTCTGACAAAGGCCTTCCCGAGTACGGGCACCAGCCACCTGGTCGTCGTGCGCGCGGAGGCCGGCCAGCAGGCCGCGGTCGACGCCGCCCTCGGCGCGCTCGCCGCCCGTACCGCGAACGACCCGCTGTTCGCCCACGACCAGGAACCCAAGCTCGTCCACTCCCCCAACGGCACGGTCACGATGCTGGAGATCGGTACGCCCGCGGTGCCCGGCACGAAGCAGGCGGACGACTCCCTGAACCGGCTGCGCGGCGACTACGTACCAGCCACGCTCGGCGGTTTCGAGCACGCCGTCACGGGCGAGATCGCCGGTACCACGGACTATTCCGAACACGTGAAGGAGAAGCTGCCGCTGGTGGTCGGGTTCGTCCTGCTGCTGACGCTGCTGGTGATGGCGTGGACGTTCCGCTCCATCGTCGTGGCCGTCACGTCGATCGCGCTGAACCTGCTGTCGGTCGGCGCGGCGTACGGACTGCTGGTACTGGTGTTCCAGCACACGTGGGCGGAGGGCCTGCTGGACTTCACGTCCAACGGCGCCATCATCTCCTGGCTGCCGATCTTCCTGTTCGTCGTCCTGTTCGGCCTGTCGATGGACTACCACGTGTTCGTGGTGAGCCGCATCCGTGAGGCGCGCATGGCCGGGGCGACGAACCGGGACGCGGTGGCGCGGGGCATCACCAGCTCCGCAGGTGTCGTGACGAGCGCCGCGGTCATCATGATGGCGGTCTTCTCCATCTTCGGCACGCTCAGCACGCTGGAGATGAAGCAGCTCGGCGTCGGCCTGGCCGTTGCCATCCTGCTGGACGCCACCATCATCCGGGCCGTCGTCCTCCCCTCGATCATGACGCTGCTCGGCGACGCGAACTGGTGGGGAACCGGCATCCTCCGCCGCACCCCAAGCCCAACCCCCACCGGGACCCTGACCCCCGAGGACACCCCCGTCCCGCTCCCGGTCCCGGTCCCCTAACCCACCCACCCCACCTCCCACACAGGGGCGGGCCGCCCTCCCCGGGGC
>JAEZGP010000059.1 GCA_023437285.1 Actinomycetes bacterium
GCATGGTGACGTTGCCGTTGTCCTTCCAGTACGAGAAGAAGTACCCGTTGTGGTACCCGGTCTCGTTGGAGGTGATGGTGCGGTCGGCGTCGGCGTACGCGTTGGTCGCCAGGACCGTGCCGGTCACCGCGACCGCGAGGGCGCTGGCGCCGGCGATCAGCATTCTGAGCCGGCGGCGTTTGGGACGCGCCTGGGGGACGGGGGCGTCGGTCATATGGGACTTCCTCCTCGTGAATGCTGGCAGGGGGCCAGACAACGTGAGACAGATCAGCGGTCACCGCTGGCACAACGCGGTGGAGGTCGCGTCCGGTCGACGATCGGCGGACCAGGTCACGTAGGTGAACCCGCATCGACATGTTTGATAGTCGTCGATGGCGTCAGCATCAATCCAACCCCATTGGACTGTCAACGACTTTCGAAAATATTTCGATAGTCGGCTCCTCGGTTGGCCCGCCGAGCACGCATTCCGGCATGGCGATTCGGGTTATCGGCGTGGCCTTTACGCCCAGCGGTGCTTGCCTCGGACGGTTGACCGGAATGCACGGCCCCGCCATCGTGCGCTTCCACAATGGAAAGAGCAACCGCGACGCGACACGTGGTCCCCGGCGCTTGGGCCACGGCCTCGCCCGCTGGAAAGTTACCCGCCGGGCACGCGCCGTACCACGGCCATCCGGAAGCGGTAGAGGTCACCATCCGTACCGCCGGGGGCGACCTACGATCGAAGCATGTCCGTGACCCGCCGTGACGTCGACCGGTTCGAAGCGGCCAGGCCGCGCCTTCAGGCCATCGCCTACCGGCTGCTCGGCACCACCGGGGACGCGGAGGACGCGGTGCAGGAGACGTTCCTGCGCTGGCACGCCGCGGACATCGACCGGATCGAGGTGCCCGAGGCCTGGCTGACGAAGGTGCTGACGAACCTTTGCCTCAACCAGCTCGCCTCCGCGCGGGCCCGCCGGGAGGTCTACGTCGGCCCGTGGCTGCCCGAGCCGCTGCTGGCCGGGGACCCGATGCTGGGCCCGGCCGACGCGGCCGAGCAGCGCGAGTCGTTGTCGTACGCGGTACTCGCGTTGATGGAGCGCCTCACCCCGAACGAGCGGGCGGTGTACGTGCTGCGGGAGGCCTTCGACTACCCGCACCGGGAGATCGCCGAGATCCTCGACCTGACCGAGGCCGCCAGCCAGCAGCTGTTACACCGCGCGAAGAAGCACCTCGCGCAGGGCACGGCACGGGTCGAGGTGGACCGGGCCGCCGCGGGGCGGATCGTGGCGGAGTTCCTGGCGGCCGCCCGCAGCGGCCAGACCGAGCCGCTCGTGCGGCTGCTCACCGCCGATGTGATCTCGATCGGGGACGGCGGCGGCAAGGTCCCGGCCGGCGCCAAGCCGTTCGCGGGCGCCACGGCGGTGGCGACGCTACTGCGGGGCCTGTTCAGGCCCGGCGCGGCCAAGCGTGCCCTCCTGGGCGGCTCGCCCGACATCTACGCGTGGACGGCCAACGGCGACCCGGCGATCGTGGCGGTCGTGGACGGCCGGATCATCGGCATCGTCTGCCTGCAGGTCGGCGCCGACGGCATCGCCGCCCTGCGCAGCCAGGTCAACCCCGACAAGCTCGCGCGCGCCAACGCGGTGTGGGCGGCCACGGATCACGGGGAGCCGTTGCTCACCGCCGTGTGGTGAGGTGCTTCACATCGCGGACCTGTCAGCAATCGCGTGGGCGCCCGGTTCAAGTGGCGAACCCACGTGAGACGGGAGCACGCACATGAAGCATCGCATCGTTGTCCTCGGTGCCGGGTACGCCGGCGGCATCGTCGCCGGTCGTCTCGCCAGGCGGCTGCACCGTGACGACGTCGCCATCACGCTCGTCAACGCCGAACCCGACTTCGTCGAGCGGGTCCGCATGCACCAGCTGGCGGTCGGCCAGCCGTTGCGGCCCCGGCCGCTGGCCGACATGTTCGCCGGCACCGGCGTCGAACTGCGGCTGGCGACCGTGACCTCGGTCGACGTCGACCGCAAGGTCGTCACGGTCTCGGACGGCTCCGGGGCCGGGGAACTGCCCTACGACACGCTGGTCTACGCGCTCGGCAGCGGCTGGCACACCCGCGGCGTCCCCGGCACGACCGAACACGCCTATGAGCTGGCCAGCCGCCCCGGCGCGCTACGGCTGCGCGAACGCCTCGCCCGCCTTGAGGCGGGGCAGAGCGTGGTCGTGGTCGGCGGCGGCCTCACCGGCCTGGAGGCCGCCACCGAGATCGCGGAGGCCCGCCCGGACCTGCGCGTCGGCCTCGCCGCCTCCGGCGGCCTCGGCGACTGGCTGTCCCCCAAGGGCCGCGCCCACCTGCGCGCCGTCGTGGACCGGCTCAACATCACGGTGTACGAGCACAGCGCCGTGACCCGGGTCGGGGCCGAGGCCGTCACCACCGCCGACGGCACGGCGATCCCGGCGGCGGTCACCGTGTGGGCGGCCGGCTTCGCGGTCCACCCGATCGCGGCGGCGACCAGCCTGCAACTGGCCGACACCGGACAGATCGTGGTCGACGAGACCATGCGCTCGGTGTCGCACCCCGACGTGTACGCGGTCGGCGACGCCGCCTTCGCGATGGCCCGCGGCGACAAGCCCGCGCGGATGGCGTGCGCGTCGGGAACCCCCATGGCGTGGCGGGCGGCCAGCTCGATCGTGGCCCGCCTTACCGGCGGCAAGGTGGAGACCGGGTCGATCCGCTACTTCAACCAGTGCATCTCGCTGGGCCGCGGGGACGGCCTGATCCAGTGGGTCACCGCGGACGACCGAGCCAAGCCAGGCGCCATCACCGGCCGGCTGGCGGCCCGGTACAAGGAGGTGGTCTGCGCGGGCGCCGCGTGGGGCGTGGCCAACCCCCTGTTCAAGATGCCGGTCCGCCGACGCCGCGTCATCCGGCAGGCCCCGGCGGCGGCGTCCATGGAGGCGACAGCCTGACGGTGCGCGCGGCGGGGTGGCACGGGGGTACCCCGCCGCGCGCACCGACCAGTTGGGCGCGGCCCGTGACGGGGCGCGGGCGTCGTCAGACCCGGGGCGGGCGTATCTTCCGGATGACCGTCGCGTGGATGGACCCGATCGGGACCGGGCCGAACAGCCGCGAGTCGAAGCCCTCGCTGTCACCCAGCACGACGATCATCCCGGCGGGCACGGTGTCCGCCGCGCACGGGACGTCCGGTGGCACGGGATCGCCGGCCACGGCCGCGACGCGCTTGATGAG
>JAEZGP010000075.1 GCA_023437285.1 Actinomycetes bacterium
GGACTCGGCCGCGACCTACGCGCCGCGATCTTCGGCCGGGTGCAGACGTTCTCCGCCCGCGAGGTTGGCCGCTTCGGCGCCCCGTCGCTGATCACCCGTACCACGAACGATGTCCAGCAGGTACAGATGCTGACGCTCATGACGCTGACGCTCATGGTGTCGGCGCCGATCATGTGCGTGGGCGGCGTCATCCTCGCGCTCAGGCAGGACGTACCGCTGTCGGGCCTGCTGCTCGTCATCGTCCCGGCCCTGGTGGCGGTCATCGGCATCGCCGTGGTGAAGATGCGGCCGCTGTTTCGCGCCATGCAGGTGCGCATCGACGCGGTGAACCGCATCCTGCGCGAGCAGATCACGGGCATCCGGGTGATCCGGGCGTTCGTCCGCGACGAGCACGAGCAGCGGCGCTTCGCCACGTCCAACACGCAGCTGACCGACGTGGCGCTGGGGGCCGGACGGCTGATGGCGACCATGTTCCCCGCGGTCATGTTCATCATCAACGTCTCCAGCGTGGCGGTGATCTGGTTCGGCGGGCACCGGGTGGCCAGCGGCGGCATGGAGATCGGCGCGCTCACGGCGTTCCTGAGTTACCTCATGCTGATCCTGATGTCGGTCATGATGGCGACGTTCATGTTCGTCATGGTGCCGCGCGCCGAGGTCTGCGCCGAACGCATCGACGAGGTGCTGACCACCGACACCAGCGTCGTGCCGCCGGTCACGCCGGTCACGCCGGCGACCAGCCGGGGCGAGCTGGCGCTGCGCGGCGTCTCGTTCCGTTACCCCGGCGCGGAGGAGCCGGTCGTCAAGGACATCGACCTGGTGGCCCACCCGGGCGAGATAACGGCGATCATCGGGAGTACGGGCAGCGGCAAGACCACGGTCCTCAACCTCATCCCCCGGCTGTACGACGCGACGGACGGCGAGGTCACGATCGACGGGGTCGACGTACGGGACCTGGACCCGGCCTACCTGACCACGGTCATCGGGCTGGTCCCCCAGAAGCCGTACCTGTTCACCGGTACGGTCGCGAGCAACCTGCGCTACGGGCGGCCCGACGCCACGGACGAACAGCTGTGGCACGCCCTGGAGGTGGCTCAGGCGCGCGACTTCGTCGAGAAGATGCCCGAACAGTTGGCCGCGCCGATCGCGCAGGGCGGCACGAACGTGTCGGGCGGACAGCGCCAGCGCCTGTCAATCGCTCGCGCGCTGGTGCGGCAGCCGAAGATCTACCTCTTCGACGACTCGTTCTCCGCCCTGGACTACGCGACCGACGCGGCGCTGCGGGCCGCGCTGGCAAAGGAGACCACCGCGGCCACGGTCGTCATCGTGGCGCAGCGGGTCAGCACGATCCGCTCGGCCGACCGCATCGTCGTGCTCGACGAGGGTCGCGTGGTCGGCGTGGGTACGCACGCCGAACTGATGGCCGACAACGACACGTACCGCGAGATCGTCCTCTCCCAGCTCACCGAACAGGAGGCCGCGGTATGAGCGAGCGTAGCCAACCGAGGCGCGGGCACGGCGGGCCCGGGTTCGCCGCCATGATGGGCGGCGGGGCGCCGCCCGCGAAGCCGCTGGACTTCAAGGGGACCACCAAGCGGCTGGTCGGCATGCTGCATCCCGAGCGGGCGACCGTCATCGTGGCGCTCGCGCTGGGCATCGTGAGCGTGTTCCTGTCCGTCCTCGGCCCGCGCATCCTGGGTCACGCCACCGACCTGGTCTTCGCGGGCGTCATCGGCAGCCGGCTGCCGGCGGGCGTCACAAAGGAGCAGGCCATCGAGCAGTTGCGGGCGTCCGGGCAGGACCGGATGGCCGACCTGCTCAGCGGCATGACGGTCACCCCGGGGCAGGGCATCGACTTCGACGCCGTCGGCCGGGTCCTGATCTGGGTGCTGGTCATCTATGTGGGCGCGTCGCTGTTCGCGCTGCTGCAGGGCCGGCTGACCGCGCTGGTTGTACAGCGCACCGCGTACCGGCTGCGCGAGCAGGTGGAGGCGAAGCTCGCCCGGTTGCCGCTGAGCTACTTCGACAAGCAGGCGCGCGGCGAGGTGCTCAGCCGGGCCACCAACGACACCGACAACGTCGGCCAGACGTTGCAGCAGACGCTGAGCATGCTCATCACGTCCGTACTGACGATCATCGGCGTACTCGGGATGATGGTCTGGATCTCGCCGTTGCTGGCGGTCATCGCGCTCGTGGCGGTGCCGCTGTCGGTCGTGCTGACCGCGAAGATCGGCAAGCGCGCGCAGAAGCAGTTCATCGCGCAGTGGGCGACCACGGGCCGGCTCAACGCGCACATCGAGGAGAACTTCACCGGGCATTCCCTGGTGAAGGTGTTCGGCCGCCAAGCTGAGGCCGAGGAGACGTTTGCCCAGCACAACGGCGAGCTGTACGGGTCGAGCTTCAAGGCGCAGCTCATCTCGGGCACGATCCAGCCCGCGATGATGTTCATCGGCAACCTGACCTACGTGATCATCGCCGTGGTGGGTGCCGTACGGGTGCTCAACGGCGGCATGACGCTGGGCGAGGTGCAGGCGTTCATCCAGTACTCCCGGCAGTTCACTCAGCCGCTGACCCAGGTGGCGAGCATGGCCAACCTGGTGCAGTCGGGCATCGCCTCGGCCGAGCGGGTCTTCGAGCTGCTCGACGCCCCGGAGCAGGAGGCCGACCCGGTCGAGCCGGCGCGGCCGGCGCAGCTGCGCGGGCGGGTCGCGTTCGAGCACGTGGGCTTCAGCTACGACCCGGAGCGGCCGCTCATCGAGGACCTGTCGCTGGTCGCCGAGCCGGGCCAAACCATCGCCATCGTCGGGCCGACCGGCGCCGGCAAGACGACGCTGGTCAACCTGCTCATGCGGTTCTACGAGGTGGACCGGGGCCGGATCACCCTCGACGGGGTGGACATCCGGACCATGTCACGCGACGAGCTGCGGGACGCGATCGGCATGGTGCTGCAGGACACGTGGCTGTTCGGGGGCTCGATCGAGGACAACATCGCGTACGGGGCCGGCGACGGGCCGGTGCCGCACGAGCGGATCGTGGAGGCCGCCCAGGCCACGCACGTCGACCGGTTCGTGCGTACCCTGCCCGACGGGTACGGCACGGTCATCGACGAGGAGGGCGGCAACGTCTCGATGGGCGAGAAACAGCTCATCACGATCGCCCGCGCGTTCCTCGCCGAGCCGACGATCCTCATCCTCGACGAGGCGACCAGCTCGGTGGACACCCGCACCGAGGTGCTCATCCAGCGCGCCATGAGCACCCTGCGGACGGGCCGGACGAGCTTCGTCATCGCCCACCGACTCTCCACGATCCGCAACGCCGACCTGATCCTGGTCATGGAGAACGGCGCGATCGTCGAGCAGGGCACCCACGACGAACTGATCGCGGCCGGCGGCGCATACGCCCGCCTGTACGCGGCCCAGTTCGCCGCGCCGCTGGCCGAGGTCGACTGAGTACGTGAGGGCGCGGCGGCAGGCCCCAACGCCGCCGCGCCCCGTCAATCCTTCGTGCCGCGCGCCTCGGCGCGGCGGCGTCAGGCGCTAGGCCCGGCGGTACTCCGAATGAAGCCACGGGCCGTCCACAACGAACGACCGAGAGGTACATGTGAAGGTACCTACGCCGTCGGCGAAGATCGGCCCGTACACCTGATTTGTCATGACGCGGTTGCGGTAGTAGTAATGCCATCCCTCGGAGGCGGTGACTTTCTCGCTGAGCCTGTCGCCGGTGACGGTGTACCGTCCCATTCCCGTGCCCTGATAGCCATGCGCGAGGCGATCCCCGCTCGGCGCGTGTCCTTCGACAACAAAATTTGCGGTTGTCGACCAGGTCCCATTAGCGCGGTAGACCACAGTTGAGGTTCCCTGCGTCAGCGTCATACGAACCGTGCCAACGCCGGAGACGGCCTCATAGATCGTCATGCTCGCGAGTGACCACGTGCCCTCGACGCAAGGATGCGGCGAGCTGGATTCAAGGGCAGGCTCGGGCTCCTCGTCGTCCGTGGGTTGGGGCTCCTCCGTGGGTTCGGGCTCCTCGGTGGGCTCCTCCTCGGTCGGCCGCTCTACGCGCTCCGTCTCGCGAACACCGCTGTCCGATGTCCTTACCAATGAGGGCGTGGTGGGCGGCGCCATCACGTACGTCGCGCCACTCTTCGGCTCCGGACTTGGCTCGATGGCCGAACGGATGCCGAGGACGTCAGCGACGAACCCGACCGCACCCAGGAGGACCGTGAGGACGAGCCCGAGCACACCGAGGAGCCCTTTGCGCCTACGCGACAGGGAATCCTCTTGTGCCTCGGCTCCCATGACTACTCCTATGTTGGCTGCCCAGGCTGGTACACAGAACGGTAGCGATTTCCATACGGACAACATTCCGCCGGACGGGTACACGTGGGAGCCTGCCCGGTGCATCCGACTCATCCACGGGTCGGCGGCGCGTATGCCCGCCTGTACGCGGCCCAGTTCGCCGAGCCGCTGGCCGAGGTCGACTGAGACGAACCGGGGGCGCGGTGCCGAACCGCCGCGCCCCCGGTCGGTCAGTACTCGCCGAAGACCTTCAGGGCGGGCAGCGCCCTGCCGTCGTAGTCGAAGAGGGCCTGGTTCTCCCAGGCGTTGCCCGAGGTCGGGTCGGCCGGGTCCCAGCCGCCGCCCGCGACGGCGGTCCAGGTGGGCTCCCAGTAGAAGACGCCCAGGCCCCGCCCGTCGGGCACGGCGGCGACGACGTTGAACATGTCGCGCAGCGCCTGCGCCTGGCCCGCCGGCGTGGCCGGATAGCCGGCCGTGGCCTGCAACGTCGGGTTGAAGATGTTCGCCAGGGCGTCGTCCTCTTCGAGGGTGAACCCGTAGGCGGTCTCGACCACCATGACGTCCTTGTCGTAGCGCTTCACCAGGTCGAACAGGTTGGCCTGCAGGTAGCCCAGCGGCCCGTGCCAGTACGTGTAGTGCGACACGGCGATCACGTCGAACGGCACGCCCCGGCTCACGGCGTTGTCGAACCACCAGACATGCCCGCCGTTGTTGCCGCCCTCGGCCAGATGCAACACCACCTTGGTACGCGGCGACGCGGCGCTCACCGCCGTGCTGGCGGCGGTGAGCAGGGCGGCCAGGCCGTCCCAGTTGTCCCACCGGCCGTCGGGCCACAGCAGACCGCCGTTGATCTCGTTGCCGATCTGCGCCAGGTCGGCCGGCGTGTGCTGGCGGCGCAGCGCCGACAGCACGTCGTACGTGTGGTTGTAGACCGCCTGCTTGAGCTCCTCGAACGGCAGCGCCGCCCAGGCGGCGGGCTTGTTCTGCTTGCCGGGGTCGGCCCACGCGTCGGAGTAGTGGAAGTCGACGAGCAGCTTCATGCCCTGCTTCTTGACCCGCTTGGCCAGGGCCAGCACCTGTGCCTTGTTGCTGTAGCCGTCGGCCGGGTCCACCCAGACCTTGACGCGGGCGTAGTTGACGTCGTTGTCGGCGAGGATGCGCAGCGCGTCGCCGCGCCTGCCGTTCGCGTCGCGGTACACGGCCCCGTGGTCCTCATTCTTGGGCAGCTGCGACACGTCGGCGCCGGAGATGTCGACCTTGCCGGCGGCGCCGGGGGTCAGGCTGACCGCGTCGACGTTGAGCCAGCTGCCGGCCACGCCGTCGGAGTGCACGCCGATCGTGCACGCACCGCCCTTCACGCTGGTGCTGAGCACGATCTGCACCCACCACTGCGGCCCGGTGTGGGGCAGGGCGATGGTGCGCTGCGGGCCGCCGCAGTCGCGCAGGAACAGGTACGCGGCGCTCTGGTCGCCGCTGGTACGCACGGACGCGCGCAGCGTGTATGAGGCCTTCGACAACCCGGTCACCCGCTGGAAGGTCTCCACCTGGTAGGCCGACGCCGACCAGTGGGTCAGCCGGTAGGCGCCGCTGGCGCCACCCGCTTCGGTGTAGCTGGCGTCGGCCAGCCCGGCCTCCGACCACCCGGCGGGCGTGGCGACGCCGGTCGCGTCGTCCTCGAAGTCAGGATTGACGACCATGGCCGGTGCGGGCGACGGCCTGGTCGGGCCGGCGGACGCCACGCCGGGGACGGTCGCCACGGCGACCACGAGCACACCGACGCCGAGCAGCCGCACCGGCCGGCGTCGAAACGGTTGGCTGAGCATAGTGCCTCTCTCGGGGACGGAACCGGCACAACTCTGGAAGCGCGCACAGCGGCTTCGCCATTCGTTCAGTTATGAATATGCCGCCGCTTCCTGCGAGCGCTCACGACACCACTGAAGTCACGCAATGTCAATACGTCGATACGCGATCGAGGCACCGCCCGGTGGGGCGGCGCCTCGATCTGTCGACTTTGGAGGATCAGCCGTGGCCCGGCTGGGCATCCGCGTGTACGTGTATGCCGGCTGCCAGGTCAGCGATGTCGTCGACGCTCATGCCGAGCCCGCGCCAGACCTGGACAAGCACCCACGCGTCGGCGGAGTGCTTGATCCACAGCGTCCGGGCCAGGCCGTCCGGGCTGTCGACCAGCACGCCGCTGCGGTCGCCGACGCGTACTGTCGTCCCCTCGGGAACGAACCCCTCGTCGGACTGGAGCATCACCACAATCTTGCCGGCGAAGCTGTCCGGCTCCTGATCGCTCGCGCCGATGGGCGCCAGCGTCAACCTGTACGCGTTGACGCCCTGAATCTCCCAGCCGTCCGGGATCGTGTCGAGGGTGTACCCCTCCGGCTGCTCACCCTGGAAGGCGACGAGGCGCAAGGGCGTGGTGGCGGCCGGGGCGGACGATCCGGCCGCGGTGGACGGCACCGAGGGGTTCGAGCCGACCGCGCCGTAGGTGAGCGCCGCCGCCAGGACCGCGGCGGCGACGGCGGAACCTCCGGTCGCCTGGAGGGCGCGGCGACGGCGCAGGGCGCGCCGGCCACGGGCCACGTCCGCGTCCACCTGCTCGGGCGACGGCTGAGTCAGCGGGCCCGCGAGTTCATTGAGCTGGTCGTGCAGGGTTGTCATGGGGTACTCCCGAATCTAGGAAAGGGCCGGCGAGACGGGGCCGAGGACCGCGCGGACCCGGTCGAGGGCCCGGGCGGTCTGGCTCTTCACCGTGCCCTCGGAGCAGCCGAGGGCATCGGCGGTGGCGGCGACATCGAGGTCGTAGACGTAGCGGAACACCAACGCGGCCCGCATCCGGGGCGGCAGGTCCCGCAGGGCCGCGCGCAGCCCGTCGGCCAGTTCGGCGCCGTCCGCCTCGGTGCCCGGCCGGTCCGGCAACTCGGCCATCGGCCGTTCCCGCCGACGCCATCCCCGTCGGTGTTCGTCCGCCAGAACGTTCACCAGTACGCGACGCACGTAGCCGTCGGGGTTGTCCGCCCGCCGGTACGCCGGCCACGCCACGTACAGCTTGGTCAGGGTGGACTGCACCAGGTCCTCGGCGAGGTGCCGGTCGCCGGCGGTGAGCAAGGTGGCGGTCCGGACCAACGCGGCGCGGTGGGTGACCACAAAGCTGTGGAACTGCGCATCACGCTCGCTTGTCACATCTTCTCCTTCGCTGTCACGCCCCCCTGACGCCATCAGCGCGTCCGGGGGTTGCATGACCCGCTAGGGAATCTGGTCGAGGGCCTTGAAGATCCGCTTTTCGGAGATCGGGTACGCCGTGCCGAGCGTCTGCGCGAAGTAGCTGACCCGCAGCTCCTCGATCATCCAGCGGATCGCGACGATGTCGGGCTCGGCGGCCCGGGCGGCGCTCACCTCGGCCAGCAGCGCGTCGTACTCCTCCTGGACGCGGGCCACGTCGTCGGCGAGCTGGTCGTCGCGGGCCGGGTTGGCGGGCAGCTTCTCCAGCCGTTGCAAGATCGCCCGCAGGTAGCGGGGCAGGTCCGCCAGGTGCGCCCAGCCGGTCTCGGTGACGAAGCCGGCGTACACGAGCTTGTCGAGCTGGTCGCGGATGTCGGCCTTGGCGCCCGCGTAGACGGCCGGGGCGAAGGTCGGCGCCTCCAGCCGGGACCGCACCTCATGCGCCGCCGTCAGGATCTTCTCCACCGTCCCGACGACGCCGAGCGTCACGTCGACCAGGGCGGCGCGGACGGCGTCGCGGAGGCGGGCGAAGCCGGCCTCGTCCCACGCGGGGCCGCCCGCGTCGGCGACCAGCTTGTCCACCGACGCGGCCACGCAGTCGTCGAGCAGCGCGGGCACCCCGCCGTGCGGGTTGCGCATCAGCGCCAGCTTCACGGCCGGCGACAGTTGCTTGCCGAGGTACGGCACCGGCGACGGTACGGTCAGCAGGAGCAGCCGCCGGGTGCCGCGCGTCATCGCGTACCGCTGCTCCTCCTCGCTGGCGAAGACGCGGACCGCGACCGACCCACCTTGCTGGACGCCTGCGGCGCCTGGACCACCCCGCTGGACGCCTGCGGCGCCTGGGCCAGACTGGTCGACCAGCGCGGGCCAACCCGTGACCCGGAAGCCGCCGCGGGAGCGCTCGACCGAGCGCGGCAGTGTCCCGCCGGGCCACTGTTTGAGGCCGGCGCGCTCCAGGTCGTCGGCGGCTGCGGCGATGGTCGCGCGGACCTTGGGACGCAGTTGGGCGCGCAGCGCGTCGAGGTCCTTGCCCTCGGCGACGGCCTTGCCCTTGTCGTCCTCGATCCGGAACGTCATGCGCAGGTGGTCGGGGAGCTTGTCGAGCTGCCAGTCCCCCGGGTCGATGACGACGCCGGTCATGCGGCGCAGCTCGCGCTCCAGCGCGGGCAACAGCGCGCCCTGCGGCTCACCCAACCGTTCGAGGACGGCCCTCGCGGTGTCGGGCACCGGGACGAAGTTGACCCGCACCGGTTTGGGCAGGCCGCGCAGCAACGCGGTGACCAACTCCTCGCGCAGCCCGGGGATCTGCCAGTCGAAGCCGTCGGCGCTCAGCCCCTGCAGTGCGGGCAGCGGAATGTGGACGGTCACGCCGTCGGCCGCGGTGCCGGGCTCGAACTGGTACGTCAAGCCGAACTCGCCCCAACGGTCCGGATAGTCGGCCGCGTCGATGCGGCCGGCCACCTCATTGACCAGCATGGACTTCTCGAAGTTGAGCAGGTCCGGGTCGTCGCGGCGGGCCTTGCGCCACCAGCTGTCGAAGTGCCGGCCGGACACGATGTCGTCGGGCAGCCGCTGATCGTAGAACGCGAACAGCGTCTCGTCGTCGACGAGGATGTCGCGGCGGCGGGTACGGTTCTCCAGCTCCTCGACCTCGTCCAGGAGCGCGCGGTTGGCCTCGAAGAACGTGTGGTGGGTGCGCCAGTCGCCCTCGACGAGGGCGTGGCGGATGAACAGCTCCCGCGACAGGGCCGGGTCGATGCGGCCGAAGTTGACCGCGCGGCGCGCCACGATCGGCAGCCCGTACAGGGTCACCTTCTCGTACGCGATGACGGCGGCCTGCTTCATCTCCCAGTGCGGCTCGGAGTACGAGCGCTTCACCAGGTGCTTGGCCAGCGGCTCGACCCACTCGGGGTCGATGCGCGCGTTCACCCGGGCCCACAGCTTGCTCGTCTCCACCAGCTCGGCCGACATGACCCAGCGCGGGTTCTTCTTGAACAGCACCGACCCGGGGAAGATGGCGAACCGGCCACCGCGCGCGCCGAGGTAGTCGCGCTTGTCGGGGTCGTAGAGGCCCAGGTGGGACAGCAGGCCGGCGAGCAGCGCGGTGTGCACCTTCGCCGCCTCGGCCGGCTCGCGGTTCAGCGCGAACTTGAGCGTCTTGGCGACCTGGCGCACCTGGCTGACCAGGTCCTGCCATTCGCGTACCCGCAGGTAGTTGAGGTATTCGTTCTTGCACAGGCGCCGGAACTGGTTGCTGGACAGCTCCTTGCGCTTGTCGACGAGATAGCGCCACAGGTTGAGCAGCGCCATGAAGTCCGAGTCCGGGTCGGCGAAGCGGGCGTGCGACTGGGTCGCCTGGGCCTGCTTGTCAACGGGCCGCTCGCGCGGGTCCTGGATGGACAGCGCGGCCGCGATGACGATGACCTCGTCGAGGCAGCCGTTGCGGTCGGCCTCCAGCACCATGCGGGCCAGCCGCGGGTCGATCGGCAACTGCGCGAGCTGGCGGCCGATCTTCGTAAGGCGCTTGTCCTCCAGGGCGCCCAGCTCATGCAGCAGCGCCACGCCGTCGGCGATGTTGCGCTTCTCGGGCGGGTCGAGGAACGGGAAGTCGGCGATCTCGCCCAGCTCCAGCGCGGTCATCTGCAGGATGACGCTGGCCAGGTTGGTGCGCAGGATCTCCGGGTCGGTGAACTCCGGACGGTTGGCGAAGTCCTGCTCGTCGTAGAGGCGGATACAGATGCCGTCCGACGTACGGCCGCAGCGGCCCTTGCGCTGGTTGGCCGACGCCTGCGAGATGGCCTCGATCGGCAGGCGCTGCACCTTGAGCCGGTGGCTGTAGCGGGAGATGCGCGCCGTGCCCGGGTCGATGACGTACTTGATGCCCGGAACGGTCAGCGACGTCTCCGCGACGTTCGTGGCGAGCACGATCCGCCGGCCCGTGTGCGGCTGGAACACGCGATGCTGCTCGGCCGTCGATAGTCGGGCGTAGAGCGGCAGGACCTCGGTGAAGCGCAGGTTGGCTTTATTGAGCGCGTCGGCCGTGTCGCGGATCTCGCGCTCACCGCTGAGGAAGACCAGGATGTCGCCGGGGCCCTCGCGCTCCAGCTCGCGCACCGCGTCGAGGATCGCCTCGGTCTGGTCCCGCAGAACGTCCTCGTCCTCGTCGGTCGTCTCGACGAGCGGGCGGTAGCGGACCTCGACCGGGTAGGTGCGGCCGGACACCTCGATGATCGGCGCGTCGCCGAAGTGCCGCGAGAACCGCTCGGGGTCGATCGTCGCCGACGTGATGATGAGCTTCAGGTCGGGCCGTTTCGGCAGAATCTGCTTGAGTACGCCCAGGATGAAGTCGATATTGAGGGACCGCTCGTGCGCCTCGTCGATGATGAGCGTGTCGTACTGGCGCAGCAGGCGATCGTGGGCCAACTCGGCCAGCAGGATACCGTCGGTCATCAGCTTGACCATGGTGTCGCCGCCCACCTGGTCGGTGAAGCGCACCTTGTAGCCGACCAGCTCCCCCAGCGTGGTGCCCAGCTCCTCGGCGATCCGGTCGGCGACCGTACGGGCTGCCAGCCGCCGGGGCTGGGTGTGGCCGATCATGCCGCGCACGCCGCGGCCGGCCTCAAGACAGAGTTTGGGCAGCTGGGTGGTCTTGCCGGAGCCCGTCTCGCCGGC
>JAEZGP010000178.1 GCA_023437285.1 Actinomycetes bacterium
CTTCTTTCCGGTGCGCCACCAACTATTCGAGCGCAGGCGGCCATCCACGGCGTTGCCCGGAAATCTGTACATACTTCGCGCCAGATACCGCCTATACTTTGAGCGTGACTTCAGTGCCGTTCACCGAGGCCCGCAACCGCCTCTCGGAACTCATCGACGAGGTTGCCTCGACACACGAGCGGATAGAGATCACCAGGCACGGTCACACCGCCGCGGTCCTCATCTCTGCTGACGATCTTGCGGCCCTGGAGGAGACCTTGGAGGTCCTGTCCAGCGCCGAAGCCATGCGGCAACTCGCCGAATCCAGGGCAGCCGTCGAAGCGGGGGATGTCCTCGACGCCGGCGAGCTCGCGGCTCTGATGGCGAAGCGGTCGAAGCGGTCACGATGACCGACCCGAATGCCGGCCGCTACCGACTCCAGGTCACCGACCCTGCCGCCCGTGCCCTGGCCGGAAGACTGCCGGAGAAGATCGCAGCGGCCGTCTACGAGTTCATCACCACCGCCCTGCTCGCCGACCCGCATCGGGTCGGCAAACGCCTTCTGCTGCCACCCTTCGAAGGCACCTGGTCGGCGCGACGGGGCACGTACCGCGTCCTCTACGAGATCGACAAAGACGAGCGCATCGTGACCGTTACGGCGATCGAACACCGCGCGGACGCGTACCGGTCGTGTTGACTCGCTGCGGGCCACGCCGGCCGGTGGAGCCGCGCGACAGCGCGCCGGTTCCGCTCCGACAGTCCGACCCGGACGAACGAAGGGTCCTGCGGGCAGTCCCGCAAGACCCTTCGTCCGTCGTTCAGTTGACCTGCTTGCTGCAGCTCAGGACGATGGTGTCGTCGGGATCGAGCATCGACCCGGCCTTCGGCTCCTGCTTCACAACCGTCCAGTTGGCCGCCAGGATCACCATTGTGTCGTCTTCGTCCACCGACCCGAGCTGCACGTTGGTGAACCCGAGCTTCTCCAGCTTGTCCTGCGCGATCTGAGCGTTCTGCCCCGTAAGATTCGGGACTTTGATCTTGCTGGGCTTCGTGGGCTTCGGAGCCGCCAAGGTGGGCTCCGGGTCCGCACTCGACTCGGAGCTCGGCGCCACGCTAGGTGCGGCCGCAGCCCGGGACGCATCGGCCGCGACGGTTGTCGTATTGGTGGTGTTATCGGGCGAGACAGCGACGAGAACAACACTGCCGATACAGCAGATGGCCAGCAGGCTGCCCACAACGATGGCGATGACGGCACCTGTGGACAACGATCTCTTCGGCGGTGGGGCCGGCGCGAACGGGGGCTGCGGAGAGTACGGCTGATACGACATGCGCGGCACCGTACGGGTTCGGGACTGCCCAACGCTTCACAGAAACTGGCCGTCTAAAATGGACGATCGCTGCTCGATCTGACGTCGCAACGCTTTACGGTCAAGGAGTTCGACAGACTTCGCGGCCATCCGTACGAAACCCCATCAACCGAAGATCAACGGTGCGCGCCGCGCGGTCGGGTGCCGATGGGCGCGTGGGTCACTCGGGTGACACACCAGGCCATTCTGTCTAGATACCTGTACACTTTTGCCGTGACAATTCTGCATGACCCCAGGCACCTCAGCGTGACGGAGGCGGCTCAGCGTGGGGTGGCCGGCCTGGTCTCCGACGCGGAGCACGGATCGGACATCGTGGTGACGCGGCGACAGCAGCCGGTCGCCGCGGTGGTCAGCATGCGTCGCCTCGTGGAGATCCAGGAGGCGGTGTCTGACCTGCACGACCTCGCCCTCGTCCTGACCCGGTCCGCCACTGACAGCGGTCGACGCACCTCGCTGGACGACGTACTCGGGGCATTCGGGCACACGAGGGAATCGCTGCGCTCGCTGCCAGACGACGAGTGACCGATGGCGGAGATCGTCTTTACCGACGCCGCGATCGACGACCTGCGCCGCGTCGGGCCCGAAGCGGTTCCCAAGATACTTAAGAAGATCCTGCTCCTTGAGGAGAACGCCGAGGCCGGCTACCCGCTCGGTGGCGAGTTGACCGGCTTTCGAAAGCTCGTGGCTGGACGCAACACCTGGCGGATCGTCTACCGGCTCGCTGACGACAAGAAGATCGAAATCTGCGAGGTCTGGGCCGTCGGCGAGCGGGCCGACGGCGAGATCTACCGAGAGGCGGCCGCCCGCCTCCTCGACGCCACGCCAGGCAGACCGGAACTCGTGAGCCTGGCCGAAGTCGTTGAGCAGTTGGGCCGCCTGGCTGGCGACGTGGCCATCGTCCGGCCGCCTCAACGCGAACCGGTACCGGCTTGGCTCGCCGACCGCCTGATCTTCACTGCCGGTCTGCCACCGGAGCGGGTCGCGGCGCTGGACCTCGAACAGGCGGTCGACCTGTGGACCACGTACGTGTCGGGCCAGTCCCGCTAAACCCCAACAAGTGCGTCGCGCGCCGTTCTGAGTCGTATTACAGTTTGTCTTATGTCAGTGATTACGTTTCGCGCAGACGAAGAAGTGGACCAGGCATTGGCGGAGCTGAGCGACGGGGAGCGCGACCGCTCCCAGGTGATTCGGGACGCCATCCTGGCCGCGTGGCGTCAACGTCGCGCGGACCTACTCCGCGCGGAGGCCGAGGCGGTCGCCGACGACGCGGACGACCGGGCCGAGGCTCGGGCTGTGCTGGCAGACATGGAGTCACTGCGTGCGCGGTGACGTGTATCAACTCAAAGCACCACGGGAAACCAGAGGTCACGAGCAGCGCGGCAACCGGTACGCCGTCGTGGTGCAGTCCGACCTCCTACCGCTGTCCACCTGGCTCGTTGCCCCCACGTCCACCAGCGCACGACCAACGTCCTTCCGCCCCGAGGTCGAGATCAACGGCAAGTCCACATTGGTACTGGTGGAGCAGATCGCCGCCGTCGACCCGGAGCGGCTCGGTCAACTCGTCGGGCATCTGACCACGCGCGAAATGACAGACGTGGACGAGGCGATACGCGTGGTACTGCAGCTCGACTGATCAGCAGGACGCGTCAGGCCGTCGCGATGATCTCGTTGATCTGGGTGGCCAGGCGGAGGTCCAGGTCGGTGACGCCGCCCGCGGAGTGCGTGAGGCAGGTGAACGTCAACGTACGCCAGCGGATGTCGATGTCCGGGTGGTGATCCATCCGCTCGGCGATCACCGCGACCCGGTCGACGACCTCGATGGCGGCCGGGAAGCTCGGCAGCGTGACCGCGCGCACCAGCCCGCTGGAGCCGCCCGCCCAGGTCCAGCCGTCCAGCCTCGTCAAGGCGGCGGTGACGGCCTCTTCGGAGAGCAATTCGGCCATGAACCAACTTTAGAGCTGTGAACCGCGCCGGTACCCATAGGTGTCCCTCCGGTTCACCGCGGCAGAGAGGTCACAGCTGCGGAAGAGTTCAGGACGGGGGCACGCGGCCTGAGGTGTGCGCGGGGAAGGTCAACCGCGTGCCCCCGCCCGTGCGGCGCGGGTCCGGCGCTCGCCGGAGCCGGACCGGCGCCGCGAACAAAGCTCGGAAACCGGGTCAGGACGCGTCGTACGAGCGCCGGTTGAGATGGTGACGGCCCTCGGCGGGTCCCATTTCGGCCGACGGGTACGCACCGCGCGCCGGCCGGCGCTCGTTGACCGACGGCCGGATGCCGCGGGTGACCTCCTCGAAGACCCCCCAGGGGGCGGTCACCGGGCGGTACGCCGCGGCCTGGGCGCGTTCGGCCAGCCGGCGGGGGCCGCACGGCCATTCACGGCCGCACCAGACGCACATGTTGTCGGCCGTACGGCCGTGGTGGCGGCGCAGGATGTGCTCGGCGTCGCGCCAGAGCATCAGGTCGACGACTCCGGCCGGGTACTCGCTCTCGACTACCTGGAACGTGGTCATGTTCCTCCCCTCAGCGTGCCGGATTGTGCTGACACGGTGACGCTACGGCGCGACTCGGCCGGCTCAACGGACCCGATGTGCGATTGACGGCTGTCGCGGTAGCAACCACCGCGAGCCAGCACAGGACGAGCAGCGCGACCACGGGTTCGCCCAGAGCGGAACGGCGACGGGCATCGATTCGCCAAGGCCCGGCGTTGTGGGCGGCATGGCCGAAGACATTCCCCCAACCGAGCCGGCGCTCGACGCGTACTCCCAGGTGGTCACGACCGTTGCCGCGAGCGTGCTGCCAACGGTGGCCAGCCTGTCCGTGCGCACGGCGCGCGGGCAGGGCGCCGGCTCCGGCGTGCTGTTCACCGCGGACGGGTTCATGCTGACCAGTTCCCATGTGGTCAGTGGCAGCACCGGCGGCCGGGCCGAGTTCGCCGACGGCTCCGAGACGAGGTTCGAGGTCGTGGGCGCCGACCCGCTGGCCGACCTCGCCGTCATCCGGGTCGGCGACACCGACGCCGGGCGGCCGGCGACGCTGGGCGACGCGGACTCGCTGCGCATCGGGCAGCTCGTGGTGGCGGTCGGCAACCCGATGGGGCTGGCCGGCTCGGTGACCGCCGGGGTGGTCAGCGCGCTCGGGCGGTCGCTGCCGGTACGCGACGGAAGGCGTATCCGCCTCATCGACGACGTGATCCAGACCGACGCGGCGCTGAACCCGGGCAACTCGGGTGGCGCGCTGGCCGACGCGGCCGCGCGCGTGGTCGGCGTCAACACGGCGGTGGCCGGGATCGGGCTCGGGCTGGCCGTACCCGTCAACGCCACCACCCGAACGATCATCAGCGAGCTGATCTCGACCGGGCGGGTGCGCCGCGCGTGGCTCGGCGTGGCCGGGGTGCCGGTGCCGTTGAGCCCGAACCTGGCGCAGCGGTTCGGGCAGCGGCGCGGCCTGCGCCTGGTCGAGGTCGTGCCGGCCTCCCCCGCGGGCGAGGCCGGCCTCTACGTCGGCGACGTGTTGATCTCGGCGGGCGGCCGGCCGGTGCAGGCCACCCAGGACGTGCAGAAACTGATGCTGGGCAAGGCGATCGGCAGCCGGCTGCCGATCACGGTGCTGCGGCGCGACGCGCTCGTCGACGTGGTCGCGGTCCCGACCCCCCTGGACTAGCGGCCCAGGTAGGCGAGCAGGTCCTGGCGGGTGAGCACGCCGGCGGGCTTGCCGTCGATGAGTACCAGCGCCGCGTCGGCGCGTTCCAGCAGGGCGACCGCCTCGCCCACCGGCTGGCCGCCGCCGATCACCGGCAGGGGCGGCTCCATGTGCCGTTCGACCTTGTCGTGCAGGTGGGCCTCGCCCGTGAACAGGGCGTCCATCAGCGACTTCTCGGCCAGCGAGCCGGCGATCTCGCCGGTCACCACGGGTGGCTCGGCCTTCAGTACGGGCAACTGCGAAACCCCGTACTCACGCATGAGGTCGATCGCGTCGCGGATCGTCTCCGTCGGGTGCACATGCACCAGGTGCGGCATCGCGGCGGCCTTGCCGGCCAGCACCTCGCCCACGGTCGCGCCGGACGGCCCGCTCGTGTCCAGGAAGCCGTAGCGGGCCATCCACTCGTCGTTGAAGATCTTCGAGAGGTACCCGCGACCGCCGTCCGGGAGCAGCACCACCACGACGTCGTCGGGTCCCGCGCGACGGGCCACGTCGAGAGCGGCCGCCACGGCCATCCCGCACGAGCCGCCGACCAGGAGTCCTTCCTCGCGGGCCAGGCGGCGGGTCAGCGCGAACGAGTCCTTGTCCGACACCTCGATGATCTCGTCGGCGATCTCGCGGTCGTAGCAGTCCGGCCAGAAGTCCTCGCCGACGCCCTCGACCAGGTAGGGCCGCCCCGTGCCG
The DNA here is from genome assembly GCA_023437285.1 of Actinomycetes bacterium. Taxonomy (GTDB): domain Bacteria; phylum Actinomycetota; class Actinomycetes; order Mycobacteriales; family Micromonosporaceae; genus Luedemannella. Next base: position 5,728 of record JAEZGP010000178.1, read on the forward strand.
CCCGAGTAGACGGAGCCCTCCGGGTCGGCGCCGATCACCCGGACCCGCCCCTCGGAGACCTCCTTGAGGTAGCGGCCCGTGCCCGAGATCGTGCCGCCGGTGCCGACGCCGGCGACGAAGTGGGTGATCCGGCCCTCGGTCTGGGCCCACAGCTCGGGACCGGTCGTCTCGTAGTGCGAGCGAGGGTTGTTCGGGTTCGCGTACTGGTCGGGCTTCCACGCGCCGTCGATCTCGCGGACCAGGCGGTCGGACACCGAGTAGTACGACCGTGGGTCCTCGGGGGCCACGGCCGTGGGACAGACGACCACCTCGGCCCCGTAGGCCCGCAGCACGTTCTGCTTGTCCTCGCTCACCTTGTCAGGACAGACAAAAACACAGTTGTACCCGCGCAACTGCGCGACGAGGGCCAGCCCGACGCCCGTATTGCCGCTGGTCGGCTCCACGATCGTGCCGCCCGGGCGGAGCAGCCCTTCCTTCTCGGCGGCGTCGACCATCCGGACGGCGATGCGGTCCTTGACGCTGCCGCCGGGGTTGAAATATTCCACTTTGGCCAGCACGGTGGCCGGTAGGCCAGCGGCGACGGAGCGCAGGCGGACCAGGGGGGTGTCCCCGATCAGCTCGACGACGTTTTCGTAGTAACGCACGTCAGCAGCGTATTACCGGACCACCTTGCCGGGGATCACGGTGTCCCTGCGCCGCTCCCATTCCAGGAACCGCTCGGTCTCGGCGAACAGGGCGCCGGCCAGCCAGGTGGCCACCACGGCGTCGTCGACCAGGCCGACGAGCAGCAGCAACGCCTCGGGCACCAGGTCGATCGGGGACACGATGTAGAGACCGGCCGCGGCCATGGCCAGCAGCCGCGCGCCGCCGTCGTACTCGCCCTTGAGCGAGGCGCGCAGCATGCGCGGGATGGCGGCCAGACGCTTGCCCATGCCGGGCGTGCCCGGCTTGAAAGCGCGCAGCAGCGCCGCGTAGGCGGCCTGCCGGCGCAGGGTCGGTGGCATGGGTACAAAGATAACCGTCGGATACCACGCGCAAACACCGCCGAAAGGTCACTCCGCTGCCGAAATGTGGCGCGCGCGAGGCACCATTGACGCAGTCTGACAGCGGGAGGTTTGCAGATGGCCGACGAGATCGTGGCCCACCCGCAGCGGGCCACCCACCTGGTACGCCGGGTCGCCACCGTCGCGGCCTACACGGGTGGGGCGATCGTGGCGAGCGGCGCCGTGACGGCGGGCGTACTGATCGGGCAGGCGTACCTGGCGCGCATCACCATTCCGGGGGCCGAGGCGCCGCCGCCGCGCTCCGATGGCGAGTACGGCGTGGGCTATGCCGGCACCCGACTGCGCCTGGCGGTGTTGGGCGACTCCACGGCCGCCGGCTACGGCGTGGCCGCCCGCGCCGAGACCACCGGGGCGCTGCTGGCC
>JAEZGP010000359.1 GCA_023437285.1 Actinomycetes bacterium
CGGCGCGGTCGCGATCACCGGGGTCGACCTGACCGCCGAGGGCACGGCCGTCCTCGGCGACCTGCTGGCCCTGGCCGGCGCCGTGGCGGCCGCCGCCTACACGGCGTTCGGGGAGCGGGCCCGGGTCACCACGAGCACGACCGCGTACACGACCGTCTGCTACACCGCGTGCGCGCTGATCTTGGCGGCCGCCTGCCTGATCGGCGGCGTCCCCCTGACCGGTTTTCCGGCGACGGCGTGGCTCGCGCTGGCCGCCATCACGCTGGGGCCGCAGCTGCTGGGGCACTCCCTGTTCAGCTACGCGCTGCGCAACATCACCGCGACGACCGCGTCGCTCGTCGTGCTGCTAGAGGTGCCCGGCGCCGCGCTGCTCGGCTGGGTATGGCTCGACCAGCGGCCCGGCCTGGCGAGCCTGCCCGGCCTGGTGCTGCTCCTCGCGGGCGTCGTGCTCGTGCTGGCCGCCGACCGCCGGGCGGCACGCCGCCTGCCCGTACCCGACCCGCCGCCCCTGGGCATAAGGCCCGAGCAGCCTGCGGCCACCGTGCCCGATCAGAGGCCTACGGCCGCTGTGCCCGATCAGAGGCCTACGGCCTTGGAGCTCGCCTCCCACAATGCCGACGCCAGCGCCGGGTCGGACGCCCGCCGCGAGGGCTGAGTGAGCTTGCGGTTCACGTAGTACCCACCCGACGTGATCGTCGTCTCAGGCGCGGTGGCCAGCCACAGCATCGTGTCCGCGCCCTGCGCGGGGGTACGCAGGAACGGCGCGCGGCGGTAGAAGAACGTCACGACCGGGCTGTCGTTGCCGAACCGGGTCCGCACGACACCCGGGTGGTACGCCGCCGAGACGATGTCCGGCCAGCGGCCGGCCGCCTCCAGCGCGAACAGGATGTTGGCCTGCTTGGCCGCGCCGTAGGCGCCGAATCGGGTGAACCGGGCCCGCTCGCCGTTGAGGTCGGCCGGGTCGAGGCGGCCAGCCGCGTGGGCCGCCGAGGCCGTGTTCACCATCCGCCCGCCGGCGAGCCGGTCGCGCAGCAGGTTCGACAGCAGGAACGGTGCCAGATGGTTGGTCTGCATGGTCAGCTCGAAGCCGTCGACGGTCGTGTAGCGCCGGCCCACCGCGCCGCCCGCGTTGTTGGCCAGCACATCCACGTGCGGATGGTCGGCGCGCAGCCGTTCGGCCAGCCCCCGGACCTCGTCCAGAACCGCGAAATCACACGCGTACGACGTGACGGCGCCGCCGCGCGCGGCCGCGCGTACGCCAGAGGTGGCCTCCGCGAGACGGCCCGGATCCCGCCCGACCAGGGCGACCGACCACCCACGCCGCGCGAACTCCTCGGCGGCCGCCCGGCCGATGCCTGAGCTGGCGCCGGTTACCACCGCGAGACGCGGGTCCTTGTCGTCGACCATGGTCGCGACGTTACTCTGCCGCCATGCGCGCTCGTAGATCATGCCTCGCCGTCCCCGGGTCCAACACGCGAATGCTGGACAAGGCCCGCACCCTGCCCGCCGACCACGTGTTCCTCGATCTGGAGGACGCGGTCGCCCCGCTGGCCAAGGAGGCCGCGCGGGGCAACGTGGTCGCGGCGCTGCGGGAGGGCGGTTGGGACGGCAAAACCAGGACCGTACGCGTCAACGACCTGAGTACGCCGTGGACGTACCGGGACGTGATCTCGGTCGTCGAGGGAGCGGGGGAGCACGTCGACTGCCTGGTGCTGCCGAAGGTGCGCGACGCCGGTCAGGTGATCTTCGTGGACACGCTGCTCACGCAGATCGAGAAGACGCTCGGGCTGACCATCGGCGGCATCGGGTTGGAGCTGCAGATCGAGACGGCCCGGGGCCTCGTGGAGATCGACGCGATCGCGGCCGCGTCGCCGCGCACCGAGACGCTCGTGTTCGGGCCCGCCGACTTCATGGCGTCGCTGAGCATGCCGTCGCTGGCGGTAGGCGAGCTGAGCCCGGACTACCCGGGCGACCCGTTCCACTATGTACTCATGCGGCTGCTGGTCGCCGCGCGCAGCCACGACCTGCAGGCCATCGACGGGCCGTACCTGCAGATCCGGGACGTGGACGGGTTCGCCGAGTCCGCCCGCCGCAGCGCCGCGCTCGGCTATGACGGCAAGTGGGTGCTGCACCCCGACCAGATCGCGGCGGCCAACGAGGTGTACTCCCCGTCGCCGCACGCCTACGACCGCGCCGAGCTGATCCTCGACGCCTACGAGCACGCCACGTCGGAGGCCGGTGGGGCGACCGGCGCCGTCATGCTGGGCAACGAGATGATCGACGAGGCGTCGCGGAAGCTGGCGCAGGTCATCGCGGCCAAGGGGAGGGCGGCCGGACTGACGCGGACGACGGAGTTCACCCCGCCGCCCGCGTCCGCCTAGAAGTCGGCGTCGCCCGAGTACGTCGGGTCGGCGTTGGCCGCCAGCACGATGAGGACGATGAACGCGGCGAGCACCAGGACGCCGAGCCCGGTGGCGATCCAGCCGACGATGATGCCGGCCTTCGCCATGCCCTCGCCGTTCTGGTCGCGCTCGAGGATCTGGCGCTTGGACACGTGGCCCAGGATGGCGCCGACGATGCCGAGCAGGCCGCCGATGCCGTAGAAGCACAGGCCGGCGACCGCGACGAGGGACACGACCATGGAGCCGATGGCCAGGCCGTTGGTGGGTTTCGGCATGGCGACGGCGTAGCCCGGGTAGCCGGGCACCGCGTAGCCGGGCGGGTATCCGGGGGCGCCGTAGCCGGGGACCGCCCCGGCCGGTGCCGGATAGCCAGGCTGGGCCGGGTAGCCGGGTGACGCCGGGTAGCCGGGCTGGGCGGGGTAACCGGGTGAGGCCGGGTAGCCGGACTGCGGGGCGTAGCCGGGCGGCGGGTAGCCCGGCGCGGCGAAGTCGCCGGCGGGCTGGTCCATCGGCGCGTAGCCGGCGGAGACGGGCTCGGGCGCGGGGTACGCGGGGCTCGCCTGGCCGGGAGTGAACGCGGGACCCGGTTCGAGCATGGTCGGCGGGGGCAGCGGGGCCGGCGCTGGGAACGGCGACGGCGCGGACGGACCGGACGCCGCGGTGGGGTCGGGCCAGGCGGAAGGATTCTGGTCGCTCATCGAGCCTTCAGTCAGGTGGTGGCAAACGACGTGAGTTAGGTGGTGGCAGCCGACATGCCGAACATGCCGGCGATGAAGATGGCGTACCCCCCGCAGCAGAGCACCCAGATGCCGGTGGTGATCCAGCCCACGATGATGCCGGCCAGGGCGAGGCCGTCGCCCTGCTCACCCCGCTCGGCGATCTGCCGTCGGGCGATATGGCCCATGATCGCCGCGATGAAGCCGAAGCCGAGGATGGCCACGACCAGTGACGCGATCGCGAGACCGTTGGTGGGCGCCGACGCGGCCATGGGCGTGCCGTAGGGCGACTGGTAGCCGGCGACCGGGTAGGGCGGCTGCGGCTGCGCGTACGCCGGGTACGGCGTCGTCTGCGGGGCGTCGTCGCTGTAGGGCGGCGCCGAGCTGAGCTGGGGTGGGGGGTAGGAGGCGGGCGCGGTCGGGTCCTGCCAGGCTGGCGACTGCGGCTGACCCGGCGGCTCCGGCTGACCGGGGTATGTCATGGCGAATCTTTCCGGGGTGGGTGACCCGCACCGTTTCGGCTGGCGCGGGGAGCCATCAGGGTACAGGCTCGGCGCACGGCGCGGGGTGGTGCTGACGCGGCAGCCGGGGTGTTTGCCGGGCGGGCCGGCGCCGGGCAGGATCGCGGCATGGGTTTTGACTCCGACCGGCTCGACGGCCGGGTCGCGCTCGTCACCGGAGCCGGCAGCCAGGACGGCATCGGGTTCGCCACGGCGGCCCGACTGCAGGCGCTCGGCGCGCGGGTGGCGATCGTGTCCACCACCAAACGCATCCACGAGCGGGCCGCCGAACTGGGCGTGACCGGCTTCGTCGCCGACCTGACCGTGGAGGCCGAGGTGGGCGCCCTGGCCGACGCGATCGTCGAGCAGCTCGGCGACGTGCAGGTCGTGGTGAACAACGCGGGCCTGGCCAGCAAGGCCAGCCCGGGGGTGATGCGGCCGGTCGCGCAGCTGACCTTCGACGAGTGGCGTGGCGAGCTCGACCGCAACCTCACCACGGCGTTCCTGGTCAGCCGGGCGTTCGCGCCGGGCATGGCCGAACGCGGCTGGGGACGCATCGTCAACATGGCGGCCACCGCCGGTCCGGTGAACGCGTTGCCCACGGAGGCCGGTTATGCCGCCGCGAAGGCGGGAGTGGTGGGTCTCACCCGGGCGCTGGCCATGGAGCTGATCGCCGACGGGGTGACCGTCAATGCCGTCGCGCCAGGGCTGATCCACACCGGGTCGTCCACGGTGGCCGAACTCAAGTACAGCCTGGAGGCGCCGATGGGGCGGCCCGGCTCGCCCGACGAGGTCGCCGCGGTGATCGCGTTCCTGTGCTCGCCGTCGGCGTCGTACGTCACCGGGCAGATGCTCGTCGTGGACGGCGGCAACAGCGTGCGCGAGGTGCGCTACCGCTGAGCGGGGTGCGCCACTGCTGGGCTGGATGCGCTACGGCTGAGGCTGGGTGCCCTACGGTCGAGCGGGCGTGCCGAGGACGCCGTTGACGTCCATCAGCTCGAAGGCCATCAGCCCGCAGCAGCTCGCCATGATCACGCCCGTGATGGCGTACCCGGCGATGAGTCCCGCGGTGGCGAGCCCGTCGCCCTCGTCGCCCGAGGCCCGGATCTGGCGCTTGGCGAGGTGGCCCAGCACGATCCCGGCCGGCGGGAAGACGAACGCCATCACCAGGGCCAGGATCGCCAGGCGGTTGGTGCTGCGCACGGAACTGACCGGCGACGGCGGCAGGTAGGCCATCGGGTACGCCGGGGGATAGGCGGGCGGGTACTCCGTTGGTGAACGCGGCGTGGCCTCCGGTGGGGTGGCCTCTGGCGGCGTCGTCACGTGCGCCTCCTCCGTGCCCCGGACGGGCGTGACGCGCTGGTTGAGCATGCCGATCGTAACGCCGCACCGCGGGCGCAACGGTGCGAACGGCCCGTCCCGGGTACCCCGATCGAGTGGTCAGGCGCCCGGGGCCGACAGGCGGTTGACCGCGCGGACCACGGCGACGCACTCGTCCTCGACGTAGTCGATGCCGGCCTTCTCGGCCAGGCGCCGGCCCTCGGCCGAGACGATGCCCAGTTGCAGCCACACCGCCGGCGCGCCGATGGCGATGGCCTCACGCACCACGGCGGCGGCCTGCTCGCTGGGCCGGAAGACGTTCACCAGGTCGACGGGGACGGGCACGTCGGCGAGGGTGGGGTAGCACCGCTCACCCCAGATCTCGTCGGCCGACGGGTTCACCGGAATGACCCGCCAACCGTGCCGGGCCATCTGCAACGGGACGGAGTGGGCGGACTTGTCGGGCTGGCGCGACGCGCCGACGACCGCGATCGTCGTCGAGGTCGCGAGGATCTCGCGGGAGCTGCGCACGGATCGACTCTAGCCCGGCGTGCAGGTCGCGCCGGCCGGCCTCGGTGCCGCGGCCGCTCCGATGAGCAGTCCGACTGCCGTTGCGACACGCACGACAGAGCAATCTACCCATATGGATCAGTCAGTCGGCAGGGCGCTCACGGACGGTCCTGCCGACCGACCAGCCGGTCACAGCAGGGTGGGTTGGCTCGCGACCTCGGCTTTGCGTGCCTTGTGGACGGCCGGCGCGGGCGGGGCGATCCGCCTGGCGTTGGCTTTGTCACTGTCGCTTGCGGGCTCACTGTCGCTTCCGCGCGCGCCGTCGCTTGTGGGCTCATCGTCGGTGCCGGGCTCATCGTGGCGGTCGAGGCCGTGGCGCCGCGCGGCCACGCGGACCCGCGCGCTCACCCCACGGGCGTACGCCGCCGGCGCGTACGAGCCCGGGCCGTACAGCTGGCGGTAGCGCGCCAGCAGGTCGGGGCGGTGCCGGGCGACCCACGCCGCGTACCACTCCCGGGCGCCGGGCCGCAGGTGCAGCACGATCGGCGTGACGCTGGCCGCCCCGGCGGCCGCGACGGCGGCCACGGTCGCATCGATCGACTCGGCGGTGTCGGTGAGCCCCGGCAGGATCGGCGCCAGGAGCACCCCGACCGCGAAGCCGGCGTCGCTGAGCCGGCGCACCGCGTCCAGGCGCCGCCGGGGACTGGGGGTGCCCGGCTCGACGAGTCGCCACAGCGCCTCGTCGACGAACCCGATCGACATGCTCAGCCCCACGGTGGTCACCTCGGCCGCCTGGCACAGCAGGTCGAGGTCGCGCGTGATGAGCGTGCCCTTGGTGAGGATCGAGAATGGGTTGGCCGCGTCGCGCAGCGCCGCGAGGATCTCCGGCATCAGCCGGTAGCGTCCCTCGGCCCGCTGGTAGCAGTCGACGTTGGTGCCCATGGCGATGTGCCCGCCCGCCCAGCGCGGCGCGACCAGTTCCCGGCGCAACAACTCGCCCGCGTTGATCTTGACCACGACGCGGCTGTCGAAGTCGTGCCCCGGGTCGAAGTCGAGGTAGGTGTGCGTGTTGCGGGCGAAGCAGTAGACGCAGGCGTGCGAGCAGCCCCGGTAGGGGTTCACCGTCCACTGGAACGGCACCCGCGACGTCCCCGGCACGCGGTTGATAATTGATCTCGCGCGGATCTCGTAGAACGTCATGCCGGCGAACTCCGGCGTGTCGAAGGTGCGCGTCACCGCTCCGGGCAGGCTGAGCGGCAGCGCCGGCGGCCCGGCGTCCGCGAGATGGGACCATCGCACCAGGCCATTCGAACACACGTACGGCCACGGTGGCAACCGAACCCGCGTACACGCGAACGCACCCCCGGCGGCGGGCCGGGGGTGCGTTCGCGGTTACCGGTCAGGCGGACGCGAGCTTCGCGCGGACGTCGTCCATGTCCAGTTCGCGGACCTGCTTGATGAGCGACTCGAGGATCGACTCCGGCAGCGCGCCGGCCTGCGAGTGCACGATCACGCCGTCCCGGATCATCATGATCGTCGGGATCGACCGGATGTTGAACTCGCGCGCGGTGGCCGGGTTGGCCTCGGTGTCGAGCTTGCCGAAGACGATGTCCGGGTGCTTCTCGGACATCTTCTCGTACGTAGGGGCGAACCGCTTACACGGGCCGCACCAATCGGCCCAGAAGTCGACGAGGACGATGCCCTGCCCGCTCGTCACCTCTTCGAAGTTGGTGTCCGTCAGCTCCGTGGTCGCCATGACGTGTTTCTCCGCTCGTTGTCTGGCGTGGACCGGCTCATCGGTCCACGTCCGTCCAAACCACCCGACCGCCCCGGGCATTCCCGTCACGGGCGCGGCGGGCCCTGCCGTGTGCCGCCGCTCACCCCGGGTGCCGAGGCGCGGCGCGCGAGGGAAGATAGCGGTATGAGTGCCACCGGCCAGCCCGTTTTCGTGTACGACGGCGACTGCGCGTTCTGCAGCAGTTGCGCACGGTTCATTCTGCGCCGCATCCCGACCCCGGCGCACGTGGCCGCCTGGCAACACGTGGACATCGGGGCGCTGGGCCTCACCGAGGACGAGTGCGACACGGCCGTGCAGTGGGTCACCACCGACGCCGCGGGCCGCCGGAGGCAGGCAAGCGG
>JAEZGP010000318.1 GCA_023437285.1 Actinomycetes bacterium
GGACGGGCGCCAGCGGCCCGGCCAGCCGCATCGGCCGGGGCGCCTCCTCGACGACGGCGCGCATGGTCTCGAACGGGTCGGTCTTGTCGAACGGTGGGCTGCCCTCGACGGCGGTGTAGAGCGTCACGCCGAGCGAGAACAGGTCGCTGGGCGGCCCGAAGTGGCCGCCGACGGCCCGCTCCGGCGAGATGAAGTGTGGCGAGCCCAACACCATGCCGGGGGTAGTGAGATTGCTCTCCTGCGGCAAGCGGGCCACGCCGAAATCGGTGAGCACGCAGCGACCATCCGTGCAGATCAGCACGTTGGCGGGCTTGACGTCGCGGTGCAGGACCCCGACCGCGTGGGCGACCTCCAGGGCCCCCAGCATGGCGATACCGATCTTGGCGACGGCCCGCCCGGCCAGCGGGCCGTCCTCGATGATCATGTCGGCGAGGCTGCGCGACTCCAGCAGCTCCATCACGATCCACGGCCGGTCGCCGTCGGTCACCACGTCGTAGACCTGCACGATCGAGGGGTGGGACAGGGCCGCGCACGCCCGCGCCTCGCGCATCGTCCGCTCGCACAGCGCGTCGCGCTCGTCCGGCGGCATCTGCGGCGGCAGCAGCACTTCCTTGACCGCGACCTCGCGCCGCAGCAGGCCGTCGGTGGCGCGCCAGACGGTGCCCATGCCGCCGTGGCCCAGCGGGACACGCAAGGTGTAACGACCGCCGACGACCACGCCGGAAACCGCCCGATCAGTGGGGCGACCGGGCGTCGGCTGCTCGTGGAATGTGGGGATATGGGTCGTCAACGCGGTGGGGCCGTCCTGCGAGGGGCCATCGGGTCAGGTCACTCTCGGGGTCGGGATGCCGGTCATGGAATTGCCAACTGAACCATCTTGCGGGACGTCGCGCTCAGAGGAAAGTCGGACCTCCGACGGGCACCCCCCGCAACCTTTCGGCGAGGGGCCCTACGATCTGCGGTTATGGGCGAGCACACTGCACCTTCACGTCACCGGACCAGCGAGTCCGGTCTGCCCCTGCACACGATATACCGAGAAAGTGATCTTCCGCACGACCTGACGGACCGGCTCGGGGAACCCGGCGCCTATCCGTTCACCCGGGGCGTCTACCCCACGATGTACACCACCCGTCCGTGGACGATGCGCCAGTACGCGGGATTCGGTACGGCCGCGGAGTCCAATGCCCGCTACCACCAGCTGCTCGACGCCGGCACCCACGGCCTGTCCGTGGCGTTCGACCTGCCCACCCAGATGGGCTATGACTCGGACGCGGCCATCGCGCACGGCGAGGTCGGCAAGGTGGGCGTGGCGATCGACTCGATCGATGACATGCGCGTGCTGTTCCAGGGCATCCCGCTGGACAAGGTCAGCACCAGCATGACCATCAACGCGCCGGCGGCCGTACTGCTGCTGCTCTACCAGCTCGTCGCCGAGGAGCAGGGGGTCGCGGCCGACCAGCTGAGCGGCACGATCCAGAACGACATCCTCAAGGAGTACATCGCCCGGGGCACGTACATCTTCCCGCCGAAGCCGTCGCTGCGGCTGGTCGCGGACACGTTCGCCTACTGCCGGGCCGAGATCCCCCGCTGGAACACCATCTCGATCTCCGGCTACCACATGGCGGAGGCGGGGGCGACGCCCGCGCAGGAGATCGCTTTCACGCTGGCCAACGGCGCGGCGTACGTGCGTGCCGCGCTCGACGCGGGCCTCGCGGTCGACGACTTCGCCCCGCGCCTGTCGTTCTTCTTCGTCGCCCGCACGACGCTGCTGGAGGAGGTGGCCAAGTTCCGGGCCGCCCGGCGGCTGTGGGCGCGGCTCATGCGCGACGAGTTCGGCGCCAAGGACCCGAAGTCGATGATGCTGCGCTTCCACACCCAGACGGCCGGCGTGCAGCTCACCGCGCAGCAGCCCGAGGTCAACCTGATCCGGGTGGCGGTGCAGGCGTTGGGCGCCGTGCTCGGCGGCACGCAGTCGCTGCACACCAACTCGTACGACGAGGCGATCGCGCTGCCCACGCAGAAGTCGGCCCGGCTGGCCCTGCGCACCCAGCAGGTCATCGCGCACGAGACCGACCTGACGGCCACCGTGGACCCGTTCGCCGGGTCGTACGCCGTGGAGTCGATGACCGACGCCGTCGAGGCGGCCGCGACCGAGCTGATGGCGCGCGTGGACGAGCTGGGCGGGGCCGTGGCGGCCATCGAGGCCGGCTTCCAGAAGCGCGAGATCGAGTCGTCGGCGTACCGGATCGCGCAGGAGATCGATTCCGGATCGCGGGTGGTGGTCGGGGTCAACCGGTACACGCTCGACGAGGAGGAGCCCTACGAGCCGCTGCGGGTGGACCCGGCGATCGAGGCGGCCCAGGCGGCACGCCTGGCGCAGCTGCGTAGTTCGCGGGACTCGGCCGCCGTCGAGCGCGCGCTGGCCGCGTTGCGTTCCGCCGCGGCGGGTACGGACAACGTGCTGCCGCCGATGCGCGAGGCGCTGCGGCAGCGGGCGACGGTCGGCGAGGTCTGCGACGCCCTGCGCGCCGAGTGGGGCACCTACCTGCCGGCGGACACCTTCTGACCACCGCACCCGGCGGCCGTTCACCTGACCTAGCGTTAACGGACACGCTGTGTGACTATTGGTGTCTTCTGCGCGTCGTTTTCCCGCTAACCGTGCGTACTTTCGCCGCGGGATGAGACGCTGGGCGCCGGCATAACGAACGTGAAAACGGGTAAGCCTGTCCGGAACGCCCGTTGCCGTCCGGTGCCAAGATTAGGGGGAATGGGCTAAAGGTGACGCTGTGCAATGCAGCCGGAACTGAAAAGACATTGCGCAGCGTCACCGTCGCCGGACTACCCTGTGTGAGTCCCACAGGAACAAAGGCAAGACACCATATTGACCGACTGAAATCGAGATGCCGTTGTGACGAGTGCGCTGACGCTGCCCGCGACAGCCGGCGGCGAACCTGAGCCAGGGGATCTGCTGGACGACCGAGGCACCTTGGGTTGCCCAGCCGCCTACGACCCGCGGCCGGCGCTCGACCGCTTCCTTGCTGCCCGTGGCGGACACCTCATCGCCGTACGCCGCTACATCCACGCCCACCCCGAGCTGTCCGGGCAGGAGTTCGAGACCGCCGCGCTCATCCAGCGCGAGCTGACCGAGGCCGGGCTCAAGCCCCGGCTGCTCCCCCACGGCAACGGCGTCATCTGCGACATCGGTACCGGCGACGGCCCCGTCGTGGCCCTGCGCGCCGACATCGACGCGCTGCCGCTGCCCGACACCAAGGACGTGCCGTACCGCTCGACGAAGCCCAACGTCTGCCACGCCTGCGGCCACGACGCCCACGCCACGATCCTGCTCGGCGCCGGCCTGATGTTCGCCCAGCTCGCGCGCGCCGGCCGGCTGCCCGGCCGGGTCCGGCTGCTGTTCCAGCCCGCCGAGGAGCAGATCATGGTGCGCGAGGACGGCCTGCTCACCGGCGCACCCGAGATCATCGCGGCCGGCGGGCTCAAGGACGTCACCCGCATCTTCGCCCTGCACTGCAACCCGCAACTGCCCGCCGGCACCGTCGGGGTGCGGGCCGGGGCGTTCACCGCGGCGGCCGACACCGTCGAGGTGCGCATCACCGGGCCGGGCGGCCACACGGCCCGCCCCCACCTCACCGTCGACCTGGTGCACAGCCTCGGCCGCGTCCTCGTCGACGTGCCCGCCCTGCTCGACCGCCGCGTCGACGCGCGCGGCGGCGTCAGCCTCGTGTTCGGCGCGGTCCGCGCGGGCCAGGCCGCCAACACCATCCCGAGCGAGGGCTGGGCCCGGGGCACGGTCCGCACGCTGAGCCGCGAGACCTGGCGCGAACTGCCGGCCCTGGTCACCGAACTCGTGCAGAGCGTGGTGGCGGGCACCGGCGGGACGGCGCACGTCTCGTACACCCGCGGCGTGCCGCCGGTCGTCAATGACAGCGCGGCCACCAGGCTCATCGCCGACGCCGCGACGGCCGTGCTCGGCCCGCAGGCGGTACGTGAGGCCGAGGTCAGCATGGGCGGCGAGGACTTCGCGTACTACCTGGAGACCGTCCCCGGCGCCATGATCCGGCTCGGCGTGGGTCGCCCCGGCGCCGCCGAGACCTTCGACATCCACCAGTCCAGTTTCGACATCGACGAGTCGGCGATCGGCCACGGCGTACGGGTGATGGTCTACACCGCGCTGGCCGCGCTGCACGAGCAAACCGCCTGACCGGGGGCTCGGTCGCCTAGGCTGACGCCATGGCGACCGAGCTGCGGTTGCACGGTGTCTCCGGCGCCCCCGCCGAGGAGGTGCTCGACCGTCCCTGGGTGGGTCGCGTCGCGGGCGACAACGACGCCGGCTTCTACCGGCCGCGCCCCGAGCTGCACGCCAGCACCGGTCCCGGCGGCGCGCAGCTGGAGGCCTACCGCTGGGGCAACCTCACGTCGGGGGCCGCCGCCCGCGCGCTCTGGCTGATCCTGCTCCCGTTCACGCTCGCCAATATGACCGTGTGGCTGCGCCCGCCCGCCGGCCGCGACGGGCGGGCCCTGGTGCGCGGGCTGTGCCGGCTCTTCGCGGTCTCGCTCACCGCCACGTTCGTGCTCACCGCGGTCGGCGCGGCGGTCGACCTGGCCGCCTGGCAGTGCGCCGCGCCGGGCTCCGACTGCCTGCGCCGCCACTCCTGGCTCGACGCCCTCTTCGCCGGCTTCTTCGCACCGACCAACCGGCGCCTCGCCCTGGCCACCCTCGTGCCGCTCGGCGCGATCGCGCTGCTGTGGGAACTGGCCCGCCGCAGTTGGGCCCGGTACGAGTCGTTCCGCCCGCCCGGCGAGCGCGCCGACGGCGACGGACTCGCCTCGCCCACCTTCTGGCAGGGCCGCATCCAGGTCGGACGGCTGCGCGCGCTGCACATCGCGGCCGCGCTCGCCACCGTCGACGCCGTCCTGCTGTGGGTGCTCGTGCGTCGCGACCGGGCCGGCGGCTTCGCGGGGGTCGACCTCGGGCCGCTGTCGGCGTCGTCGGCGCACGCGATCGGCGTGCTGTTGGGCGTACTCACCGGGGTTGTCCTCGGGGGGTGCGCCGCGTTGCTGTTGGCGCGCGGCATGGTCTCGCGCGACGCGCCCTCGCGGTGGGCCGGCGCGGCGGTGCGCGCGGTGCGGTGGACGGCCGTGGGGGTCACGGTCGCGAGCCTCGGGTACGCGCTGCTGCCCCGCGCGCCGTGGCCCACGACGGGCGCCCTGCCCGGCTACGGCCCGCTCGTGACGTGGTTGTTCGCGGTCCAGGTCGGGCTCCTCGGCGCGCTGCTGCTCGTGGTGGCCGCGCAGGTGGGCACCGCGCGGCGCTACGGGCTGCTGCGCGACCCGCTGCTCGGCGGGTTCGCGGCGCCCGTGGTCGGTTCGGTGGGCCTCGGGCTCGGCGTGGCGTTCTCCGCCGGGGTGACCTACCGGGTGGCCGACTACCTGGACGGCTCGGCCGTGCCCAGCCCCGCCGACTGGGCCGGTCAGCCGGCCCGGATGGGCCTTGAGCCCCCGCTGTCCTTCCAGTGGGCCGCGATCGGGGTCCTCGTCGCGACCCTCGTCCTGCTGCTGGCCTACGCCTGGATCCGGCTGGTCACGGTGCGTCGGCTGCGCGCCGGCGCCCGCGCCGCCACGGACGAGGACTTCCCCGGCGGCCGGGAGCGGGACCCGGCCCGCGCGGTGGCCATCGACGACGCCGTGGCCGGCGCGCGGGCCACCGACCACATCGGACCGGTGATCGGCGTGGCGTGGACCGTCCTGGCGATCGGCGTGCTCGCCGCGACCGGCCTGGCCGTGTCCGGCGTCGGCCCGGTGCAGCTGGCGCCGTCCGGTTCGTCGGGTGCGCGGGTGCTGCACACGCTGACCAACGTCGGCACCTATCTGATCAGCCTCGGCGTGCTCGCGTTGCTGCTGCTCGGCGTGCAGGCGTACCGCAAGCAACGGGTACGCCGCGTCGTCGGCGTGCTATGGGACCTGGCCACGTTCTGGCCGCGCGCCGCGCACCCGCTGGGCGTGCCCTGCTACGCCGAGCGGGCCGTCCCCGAACTGGCCAACCGGGTGGCGTGGCTGGCCGCCCAGCCCGGCGGCGTGGTGCTGTCCGGGCACTCCCAGGGCTCCGTGCTCGCCGCCGCCACGGTGCTTCAGGTGCCCCGGTCGGCCCGGGCCGGGGCCGCGCTGCTCACCTACGGCTCGCCGCTGCGCCGCCTGTACGGCCGGGCCTTCCCGGCGTACTTCCATGACGGCGTGTTCGCCGAGGTCAGCGGGGCGCTGGACCACGGCCGGCCGCGCTGGGTCAACCTGTGGCGGCGCACCGACCCGATCGGCGGGCCGGTGGCGCCGGGCGGACGCGACGTGCGGGTGGTGGACCCGACCGCGTTCGACGCGCCGCCCGGCGACCGCGTGCCCCCGGTCATCGCGGGGCACTTCAACTATCCGCTGTCACCGGCCTTCGCCGCTGAGCTCACCGCCCTGCTCCGTCGGCTCCAGGACGGGAACCCGCCGGCTGCGGCGACGTAGCCACAGCAACAGCGCGACCGGGATGGCGAGCGCGATGGCGAAGGGCAGCAGCGCGCCGATGATCGTCAACGCCACCTGGACGGCGGTCACGAAGGCGTGCCAACCGGCCTTGAGGCCGGCGACGAAGCCGGTGTCGTCCGTGTCCGGCCCGGGGCCCGGCTCGGCCCGCTTGGCGCTCTGCAGGGCCAGGGTGATCGTCGAGTACGACACCTTGTTGGCCAGGTCCCGCTTGCGGGCCTGGAGGGTCGCCAGCTCCGTCTCGCGTTTGGTCAACTCCGACTCGACCGAGACGATCTCGCCGATTGTGTTGGCCTTCGCCATGAGGGCCCGGGTCCGGTTCAGGCTCGCCTGCTGGGAGGCGATGCGCGTGTCCAGGTCGATGACGGCCTCGGTCACGTCGGAGGCCTGGCTGGAGCGGTCCAGTTCCTTGCCGAGCTTGGCAAGCGTGTCCAGGGTGCTCGTGAACGTGCCGGCGGGCACCCGCAGGACCAGTTGCGCGTACGCGTCCGGCGAGCCGTACACGGTGCGCTTGTCGGCGCCGACATAGCCCTGGGCGCCGGTGACCAGGGCGACCGCCTTGTCGGCGGCCGCGGCCACGTCGGCGACCTCGACCGTGATGCTGCCTGTGTAGATGATGGCCCGGTTCGTCTCGCCGGCCTCCGGCGCGTTGGCCGTGCCGGCCTGCGGCGCGGCGCCGGCCTGCGGCGCCCCGCCGCGCTGCGGGGCGT
>JAEZGP010000493.1 GCA_023437285.1 Actinomycetes bacterium
GGGCGGCGCCGGCCAGTGACGAGACGACGTACCGTCAGGGGTGGGACGAGGCGGCCCGGTCCGAGGGTCCGGGCCGGTCGCACTCGTGGGCGCCGCCGGGGTGGCCGGAGCCGGACGAGCAGCCCGACTGGGAGGCGCCGCGCTCCCGGGGGCGGCGGTGGACGTTGGTCCTGTTGTCGGTCGCCGGCATCGTGGCGCTGTCGGCGGGCACGGTGGTCGCCATGCAGGCGTTGCCGCCGTCCGCGACCGGCGTGCAGCCGCCCCGCGTGGTGACGGTCGCGCCGAGCGCGCCGCCGAGCAAGTCAGCGAACGCGTCACCGAGCGCGCCGCCCCCTACCACCAGAGCGCGCACGTCGGCGCCGGTGACGACCGTCGCGTCGGGACAGTCGGCCGGGGTGGGGGCCCCGCCGACGCGGCTGCGGCTCACCGACGACGGCACGTCGGTGACCGTCACCTGGCGGGATCCGTCGGACGGGACGGTGCCGTTCATCGTGGCCGGTGCCCGATCGGGTGACGAGTCACACCCGATGCAGAGCATCCCGGCGGGGCGGACCCGATCGACGATCCACGGTCTCAACACGCGCTACGACTACTGTTTCACGGTCGCGGCGGTGTATTCGATCGACGTGGTCGCCCGCAGTGCCCGGGTGTGTACCCACCGGTTATCGACAGCGGATACGCCATAGGCTTTCGCCTATACCGTCGTCGCCCCTATGATGGGCGACGCTCCTGGGGGAGGACCAACGAGTGGGGACCCGGTCATGAGCGACCTGCGCGAAATCGACGACGTCCGGGCTGACGACGCGCGCGCGGAAGGCGACGGCGTCCCGGCGGCCGACGATGTCGCGAAGCGTGGGCTGCGCGCCGGCAAGGGCGGCCTGGTCACCCTGACCACCGTCATCGCCCTGCTCGCGGCGACCGGCCTGACCCTGCTCGGGCTCGGCGCGGCCGACAACGCGGTGGCCAACTACGACGCCAACTCCTGGGTGTGGAGTTCCGGCAAGGGCGAGGTCGACCGCATCAACGGCATCACGGCCAAGGTCGACACCCGCCAGCAGGTCAAGGACGCGCGCAACCACGACCTGCAGATCACCCAGAACGACCGGTTCCTGATCCTGCGCGACCTGCAGACCGGGCAGGTCACCGCGATGGACCTGGCCACCCTTCAGGTCGGCGCGGTGATGAAGACCATGCCGGGCGTCGGCGTCACGGTCGTGCTGCACGAGGACGTCGCGTTCGTCATCGACACCACGCTCGGGCAGGTGCGCCAGCTCGACCCCCGTACGCTGGCGCCCACCGGTGAGATGCTCGCCTTCCCCCGCGGCATCACCAGTGGCGACTTCGACGGCAAGGGCGTGCTGTGGCTCGCCGTGCCGCAGGAGGGCACGGTCGTGGCCATCACGGCCGGCAAGGACGGCGCGAGCCCCAAGGTCACCCGTACGGTCAATGTGGCCCCGCCCAACCACGACCTCGTGCTGACCGTGCTCGACAGCGGCGTCGCCGTGCTCGACAACACGGCAGGGACGCTGACCCGCGTGCCGGGCCAGAGCGACGGCGGGAAGGGCGGCGACAGCGCCACGCCGTCGGCCCTGCCGCTGACCGGCCCCGGCGTGCTGCCGCCCCGGTCCAGCGGCGAGCCGATCCCGGTCACCGTGAGCGCCGAGCGCCACGTCGTCGTTCTCGACGGGGAGCGCCTCGTGGAGTTCGACGTGCCGGGCACCGGGCCGCTGCAGCCGGTCGTCGCGTTCGCCGGCCACTTCTACTGCGCCGACCCGGCGTCGGGCATCGTCTACGAGTTCGACGGCAACGGCCGGCAGGTCAACGAGATCCGCATCCCGGCCGCCGGCGGGCCGCTGGAGCTGGAGGTGCGCGAGAACCACCTGTTCATCAACGCGCCTGACGGCTCGACGGCCCGCGTCGTCGACGACAAGCACAAGGTCAGCAACGTCGACAAGTACCAGAACGAGATCCTCGGCGGCGATCCGCCGCCGCCCCCGCCGAAGCCGCCGGCGCCCCCCAAGCCGACCGTCACCGTGCCGGGCCCGCCGCAGCGTGTCAACGCGTCCGCCGGCGACAAGTCCGCGCGGTTGACCTGGCGAAAGGCCCGCGAGAACGGCGCGGCCATCACCAAGTACGTCATCACCGGCGGCCCCGGCGAGCCGATCACGGTCGGCGCCAACACGCGGTCGGTGCTGATCGAGGGCCTGACCAACGGCGAGACGTACCGGTTCAAGATCCATGCCGTGAACAAGAAGGGGGCCGGGCCGGACGCGACGAGCAACCCCGTCATGCCGACCTCCGACGTGCCCGACCCGCCGACCGAGGTCGTCGCCAAGGAGCAGCCCGACGGTACGGTCGACCTGACCTGGAAGGCCGCCAACGGCCAGGGCCGCAAGATCGTCCGGTACGCCGTGACGGCCGTCGCGGGCGGCACCCAGACCCCGGTCGGCGACGTGAAGACCAACAAGATGACCATCGCGGCCGGCACCCTGGAGTACGGCACGCAGGTCGCCTTCACGGTCGTGTCGATCAACGACAAGGGCGGCGGCAGCGAGCCGTCCGAGGTCAGCAACGTCGTCATCCCGTACGCCAAGCCGGGCGCCCCGGGCAATGTCAGCGCGGCGACCGTGGCCAACAAGAAGGGCTCCGTCCAGGTCAGCTGGGAGCGGGCCGACGAGAACGGCCGGCCGATCACCAAGTACGTGGTGACGGCGAACGGCACCGAGACCGAGGTGACCGACACGTCCGCGACGCTGGACGGGTTCGGTGACGACCAGGCGGTCACCGTCACGGTGGCCGCGGTCAACGAGGCCGGCGCCGGCCCGACCGGCACCGCCACCGCCCGGACCATCGGCAAGCCGACCGTGACGTTCACCCGCGACACGTCGGACTACAACTCGGTGTCCGCGACGTTCACGCCCAACAACAAGGGCGGCACGGCCACGTGCAAGGTGGCCGTGAGCGGCGCCGGCAGCAAGTCGACCAAGTGCACCACCGCGGCGGTCACGATCACCGTCACCGGCCTGTGGCCCAACGAGTCCTACGACTACACGATCACCATCACCAACGCCGCCGGGTCGGCGTCGGTGAAGCGGACCAAGAAGACGAGCACCATGAAGGCCACGGTCACCTGCAACGTCGCCAGCTACTGCAGCAGCGGCGTGTGGGCGTACTCGGTGCCGTCGCAGACCAACGAGAGCAACGCCGTGCGGTCGTACCAGGACGGTGCCCAGATCACGCCGCAGTGCCGCGCCACGGGTGACAAGACGGTCAACGCCAAGCCGTGGGGCGGCAAGCAGAACAACAAGTGGCTCGGGTACACCTACGACGGCAAGCGCACGTACCTGCCCTGGGCATGGGCGAAGCTGGACGGGGGCGACGACATCACCATGCTGCCCGCCTGCTGACCGCGTCATATTTCAGTCATGATCTTGCTTGGGGCGGTGGGGGGCCAGTAGCTTCACCGCCGTGCCGTCCACCGAGGACGGCCCCACCAGGAGGATTCCATGCAGGGTGCGGAGCCCAAGCTCATCAAGGCGTGGCACGGCAAGTCGGCGCAGGAACTCGCCAACGCCCCCGTAACCGCGATCTACGGCGTCTCCGAGGGCGACGCTGAGCTGCTCGCGAAGGCGTTCGGCATCAAGACCGTGCGCGACTTGGGCACCAACAAGCAGTTCCGCGCGGCGCAGGCCATCACCGCCCTCGCCGACTGACGCACGCGTCCCACCGGGCACCGGACACCGACCAACGGTCGCCGTCCGGTGCCCGTAGTGTGTCACCCGGCCGTGTCGTTGATCACGTCCACTGTGGATGTATAGCTGATTGTGCGCGCGTCGCTACCGGTGGCACAGTCTCCCGGACGGCGCCGACCACCTGAAGGGGTGACCGACCATGATGGGCTCGTCCCACGCTCTGTCCGGAGCCGCCGCGTGGCTGGCCGGTTCGTGGGCACTGGAGGCCAGCGGGGCGATCAACCCGCAGACGCCGTTGGAACTCGCCGTCGGTACGGCCGTGTGCGCGGGCGGCGCGCTGCTGCCCGACCTCGACCTGTCCGGCCGCGTCACTACCGGCCGGGGCGGCGCCACCGTGGCCCACACGTTCGGCCGCATCACCCTGTTCCTCGCCGAGGTGATCGAGAAGTTCTCCCTGGGCGTCTACAACGTCACCAGGCTGCGCCGCGACCCGGTGCGACGCAACGGCCACCGTACGCTCACCCACACGATCATCTTCAACGTCCTGGTGGGCATCGGCACGTGGCAGCTCGCCCTGCACTACGGCAAGTGGGCCGTCATCGGCATCATGTTCTTCATGGTCGGCCTCGCGCTGCGGGGCCTGTTCGACAAGTGGGCCGCCCGCGCCGGCTGGGTCATCGTCACGCTCGTCTCCGGCTGGGCGGCGTTCTTCGTGTACAACAACATGCACGGCGAACGGGGCTACCCGCTGCTCGGCGTCGCCGTGGGGGTCGGCGGGCTGGTGCACCTGGCCGGCGACGTGGTGACCAGCCACGGCTGCCCGCTGTTCTGGCCCGTACCGACCGGTCGCGGGCGCCTGTGGCGCAACATCGGCGTACCCGACCCGCTGGTCGTCGAGGTCGGCGGCAAGGTCGAGACGGTCGTCCTGCGTACCGTCTTCACGGTCGTGGCGCTCATTTGCGTGGCGGGCCTGTCCGTGCCGTTCCTGATGGACAGGTTCAATATCCAATGGTGAGCCGCGTGGCGGTAAGGTGTCCCGGGCAGGCTCGGTGACCATCGGGAGGCTTCGGTGAGGGTGCCGTGACGGCGGGGCCCCACGGCGACGGGGAGGTGCCCGCGTTCTGGCGTGGGCTCGGCCTGCCGGGCCTCGCGGACATTCACGTGCACTTCCTGCCGCCGCGCATCCTGCAACGCATGTGGTTGCGCTCCGACGAGGACTCGCTCGCCGGGGGCCTACTGCCCGCCTACGTGTACCGGTGGTCCGACGAGGAGCGGGTAGCCCACCTGCGCGAACTCGGCGTGCGGGCGTTCACCGCCCTGGCGTACGCCCACCAGCCGGGCATGGCCGACGGCCTCAACGCCTGGACGCTGGACTTCGCCACGCACAACGACGGCTGCGTACCGTCGGCGACGTTCTACCCCGAACCCGGCGTCAACCGGTACACGAAGGCGGCGCTGGACGCGGGCGCCCGGGTGTTCAAGGTGCACGT
Source organism: Actinomycetes bacterium (assembly GCA_023437285.1). GTDB lineage: Bacteria > Actinomycetota > Actinomycetes > Mycobacteriales > Micromonosporaceae > Luedemannella. Next base: position 5,183 of record JAEZGP010000493.1, read on the forward strand.
GCCCGGCGGCGGATTCGACCTCACCCACGCCCGGCTCGACCCCATCTGGGGCATGCTCGCCGAGGTGGGTACGCCCGTGGTCATCCACGTCAACAGCCTGCGCGAGCAGGGACGCCACGCCAGCCTGGACCCGCTGGAGGTGATCCTGCGCCGCCACCCCACCCTCGCGGCGGTCATCGCGCACCTCGGTGCCCCCGACTACGAGCACCACGTCGCGCTCGCCCAGCAGTACGAGCGGGTCTGCCTCGACACGGCGACGGTCTTCACGCCCGGCTACGAGACCGCGTCGGGCACCGTCCCCGGCAAGCTGCTGCCGCAGCTGCGCGACCTCGGCCTGGCCGGCAAGGTGCTGCTCGGCTCGGACTTCCCCACGATGTCCTACCCGTACGCCGAGCAGCTCGCCGGCCTGGCCGCCCTCGACCTCGGCGACGACTGGCTGCGGGCCGTGTGCTGGCACAACGCCGCCCGCCTGCTCAACCTGTCCTGACCGCGGCGGCCGCCCCGCGAACCGCCGCTAACTCTCCGACCTGCCGCGCCGCCAGTACCCCATGAACGCCGCCGTCTGGCGGGTCAGCGCACCGGAGGCGAGCAGCTCGCGGCGTAGCGACATCACCACGCCCGACTCGCCCGCGATCCAGCCGTAGAGGCGGCCCGCCGGTTCGGCGGGGACCTCCCACAGGATCTCGCGGTCGAGGTCCGGGTCGGCCGGCGTCGGATCGGCCGGCGTCGGATCGGCCGGCGTCGG
>JAEZGP010000611.1 GCA_023437285.1 Actinomycetes bacterium
GGACGGGCACGTCCCAGGCCTGCGCGGCGCGGCGCAGGCCGGCGATAATCCGGGCGGCGTGCGAGCGGTCCCGCGCGCCGACGGCGTCGAGCAGCCCCACCGGGGTGGCGCCCATCGCGGCGAGGTCGTTGACGTTAACCAGGACCGAGCACCAGCCGGCCCACTCCGGGTCGCTGTCCACCATGGACGGCAGGATCGCGTCACAGGCCGCGACCAGGTCGCTGCCGGGCACCGGGGCCCCGTCGTCGCCGACGAACCCGGCGCCGCCCGGCGCGAGGCCTGCCAGCAGCGGCCCGAGCGCCGCCTTCGTGGCGCTGGCGTGCGCGCGGATGCGCCCGATGGGCCACCGGACCAGAACGTGCGGGGTGCCAGCCACGACGGTCGACCGGATCGGGATCCAGCCGAGCCGGCGGAACAGCACCTCGTTGCGGGCCTGCACCCGCGCCTCGAAGCGCAGCACACCCTCGGACTCGGCGCGCGCGCACGCGGCGCGTACCAGTGCGGCCCCGACGCCCCAGGTGCTCCGGGCGTCGCGGGCGACGACCAGGCGACCGCCGTGCCACCAGCCGAGGTCCGGGCCGTCATCGACCGGGCCGAGCCGGACGCCGCCGATGACCCGACCGGACGTGTCGCGGGCCACCAGGACGACCGTGCGCGGGTCCGCGTCGCGGTCGTCGAGGTCGTGCCCGGCGAAGATGCCCTGTTCGTCCACGAAGACCTCGTGGCGCAGGCGCCGGTACGCCCGTTCGGCGGCCGGGTCGGCCGGCTCGATATGGAACGCCTGGCGACGTTCGAGCCTGCTCTGGTCGCCCAGCGGCAGCAGGGTTTCACAGATCTGCATGGTCATCCGCCGGCCGGCCGCAGGACGCTGCAGGCGCCGCAGGCGGCGCAGCCCGCCTGCTGGTCGGCGCCGGCCATGCCGGCCGCGCGCAGCCGGGCGGCCACCCGCTCGGTGACGTACGCGAGCACGGCCGGGTCGGGCGCACCCACCCCGTCGCGGGCGGCGAGAGTCCCGCGCATCGGCCGCAACGGCACCACGAACGGGTACACGCCCCGGTCGATGAGCCGGCCCGCCCCGGCGATCAGCTCGTCCGGGTCCTCGCCGAGGCCCACCAGCAGGTACGTGGAGACGCGGTTGCGGCCGAAGACGCGTACGGCCTCGTCCCACGCCTCGTCGTACCGGGCCAGTGGCACTGTGGACTTTCCCGGCATCCAGGCGCGGCGCACCCGGTCGTCGAGGCTCTCGGCGTGGATGCCGATCGCGGTGGCGCCGGCCGCGTGCAACTCGCCGATCCACGCCAGGTCGGCCGGGGGTTCGCACTGGACCTGAATCGGCAGCCCGGGCACGACCGCGCGGATCGCCCGTACGCTCCGGGCGAGGATACGGGCGCCCCGGTCGGGACCGGTCGTCGTGCCGGTGGTCAGCACCATCTGCTTGACGCCGTCGAGGCGCACCGCCGCCTCGGCGACCTCGGCGAGCTGATCGGGCGTCTTCGCGGCGACGGTGGACCCGGACGCGAGCGCCTCCTCGATCGTGCAGAAGCGGCAGCGGTCGGCCTCGGCGTACCGGATGCAGGTTTGCACGACCGTCGTGGCGAGCACGTCCGAGCCGTGCAGCCGCGCGATCTTCTCGTACGACACGCCGTCCGCGGTCGTGAGGTCGTAGAACCGGGGCCGGCGCACCGGGGTCAGGGTGAGCCCCGTGTCGTCGTCGCCGAGCCAGACCCGCCCGTCGCGTACGGAGTACGGGCTTTCGGGGTTGGTGGGCAGCGCGGCGTTGGCACCGTCGACGAGTACGTGGTCGTCGCCGCTGGGTCCCGCGCCGTCCGGCCGGCGCAGGCTGTCCACCCGGACGCCGTGCAGGGCCAGTTCGGCGCGGGTCAAAATCCGCACATCCACTCTCGTGCCGGTGCCAGCGCTCACGACGACTCCTAGAACATGTAGGTGGAGTTGATGATCGCGCCCTTGCGCGCGTAGTGGATCAACGCGTCCTGCACGTCGAGCGGGTGCGTGGGGATGACGCCCTCAATGAGGTCTTCCTCGCGCGCGCCGTGCAGCGACAGCCCGAACCGGCAGCAGAAGACCTTGCCGCCCTCGGCGATGAACGTCTTCAACGAGTTGTTGATGTTGTGTTCGCCCGGGAAGGCCGAGTTGCCGGTGGTCGGGAAGCCGCGGGTGGCCAGGCAGTTCAGCGAACCCGGCCCGTAGAAGTAGATCGCGGACTCGAAGCCCTTCCGCAGCGCGCGGGTGGCCTGCAGGATCGCCACGAAGCTCACCGACGACTCGTGGGCGATGCCGTGCACCAGCGTGAAGTAGGTCTCCCCGTTCTCGGCCTTGTAGTCGGGGAACACCTTGGTGGAGCCGTAGATGTTGGAGCCGTCCGGCAACGACGGGTGCGGGATCTCGTCGAGGCTCTGCTGCTCAAGTTCGCTGAGCTCGGTCACGTTCTCTCCTTCGGGTTGATTCTCATCAGGGGTAGAGCGCCGCGAACGTGTCGCGGAAGATCAGATCGCCGAGGGCGCCGCCGCCGGTCGCGGCCGCCATCCGGGCGTACTCGCCGGCGAAGTCGCCCCACGGCTGGTCGCTGGCGAACAGCACCCGGTCGCCCCCGATGCCGCGCCGCTCGATCTCGGCGGCCAGCCAGTACGGGGTGAAGCCGATCGCCCAGGACAGGTCGGTGTAGACCCGCTTGCCGGCCGCGATCCAGTCGAAGAACCGGGAGCCGGCGAGCTTGATGTGCCCGCTCATGCCGCCCCCGAAATGGACCAGATGCACGGGTACGCGGTCCGCGTACCAGTCGACCAGGTGCCCCACCTCGTCGATGTCCGACGCGGCACCGGGCGAGGTGTGCACGTGGACCACGAGGTCGTGCTCGCGCGCCGTGGCGAAGATCCGGTCAAGGTGGGGCCGGCACGCGGGGTCGGTGGGCCGGCCGCCGAGCAGAAAACTGAGCTTGAGCGCGCGGACACCGTCCTCGCCGGCCAGCGCCAGGGCACGTGCGGTGCGGTCGGCGTCCTCCGGGCGGGGCGACACCCACAGCCCGGCCCGGATGCGATCGTCGCGCTGGGCGGCCTCGATGACGAGCTCGTTGAAGCCGAACGCGACGTCCGGGTCCGGCACGCCGTAGTTCGGCAGGACCAGAGCCCGGTCGGTGCCCTCCGCGTCGAGGTCGGCCAGCAGCGCCCTGATGGTGGCGCGGGCGGTGGTGTCCGGGTTGACCGGCGGCCCGCCGTAGAACGGATAGGCCGGCAGGACGCCGAGGTGGCGGTGGGCGTCGGAGACCATCGCGTCACCCGACCGGCAACGCGACGTTGAGGTCGGCCGGCGCCCCGGTGAGCACGCCGCACACGTCGGCCAGCCGCCGGGAGGCGTCGATGTGGCCCGCCAGGAACTCGGCGTCGCGGCCCACCGCCTCGAACCGCCCCGAACCCCAGGTGTGCTGCCACGGCAGGCCCAGGAAGTACAGCCCTGGGCAGCTCGTGGCACCCCGCCGGTGCATCGGGTACCCCCGCCCGTCGAAGGCCGGCACCTCGATCCACCGGTGGTCGCGGGTGAACCCGGTCGACCAGACCACCGCGGTGATTCCCGCTTCACGCAGGTCGAGCGTCCGAGGGTGATCCGGCTCGGGTCGCCAGACGGGCGTGTAGCGCGCCTCCTGCGGAGCGCTGATGCCCTGCCTTTCGATATGCGCGTCAATGGCGTCCTTGATGCCCTCGGCGACCGCGTCGGCGTGGTCGAGGTTCGCGGCCAGGTCGCCGGCGAACGACAGGTGGGTGTTGGCGATGCCGGTCAGCCGGCCGTAGAGGCGCATGCCGTCGCGGGCGAAGGCCCGCAGGTCGATGTCGCGGCCACCGTCGCGGCCGGTGACGTAGTGGTTGGCCCGCACGCGTACGGCGTCCGCGTCGGCGAACTCGTCGATGCCCCTGGCGTAGTGGCCCATGTCGTCGAGCCACGCCACGCAGTCGCGGCCCCGGTAGAACCGGGCGACCCGCGGCGCGCCGCCCACCGCCAGGTGCACCTCACGGCCGGCCAGGTGCAGGTCTTCGGCGATCTGGCACCCCGACTGCCCCGTGCCCACCACCAGCACCGCCCCCGGCGGCAACAGTGCAGGATCGCGGTACTCGCTGGAATGCAGCTGCAGTACGCCGTCCGGCAGGCGCTCGGCCAGCCGCGGCACCGACGGCATGTGGTACGGCCCGGTGGCCACCACGACCTGGTCGGCAGTCAGCCGACCGGCGGTCGTGACGAGCTCGAACACGCCCGTGGAACCGCGGCGCAGGCGCGTCGCCCGTACTCCCGAAATGATCGGCGGATCGAACGAGGCGGCGTAGTCCTCCAGGTAACGGACGATCTCGTCGCGGAGCATGAACCCGTCCGGGTCGGGTCCCTGGTAGGGGAAGCCGGGCAGCCGGCACTGCCAGTTCGGGGTGACCAGGCAGAAGCTGTTCCACCGGCGGGTACGCCACTCGTGCCCGATCCGGTTGGCCTCGATGACCAGGTGATCGATGCCGCGCTGGCGCAACCAGTAACTCATGGCCAGGCCGGCCTGGCCGCCGCCGACCACGACCACGGGGTGATGCGTGCCCGCGACGCTCACGGTGCTTTTCTTTCGTTCGCGGTGGCAACGCCGTGGGCGTCGGTGAGCGCGGTCACCGTGACCGTCGCGTCCGGTGGGTACGCCGCGGCGGCGGCCTCGATCTCGGCGAGCTGCTCGGCCGCTGACGTGCACCCGAAGCCATACTTGGCGCGGACCCGCTCACTTGCGATGGCGAGCGCCTGCCGGCTGCGGTCCACAAAGTCCGCCAGCGGGTACGTCCCGCCCGGGACGAAGAAGTCCTCGATCACCGTGGACGGCGAGTAGCAGCGCTGGTCAGCACCGTCCGGCCAACGAACCAGGAAGTACATCTCAGGCATGGCGACCTCCTGAGAGTTACTTCAGTGGCTGACCGTTTCCGACCAACGTCATCCGGAACAACGCGCCGTTACTTAGTCCTCACGGCCTCCGTGGCCAGATTCGCTCGTCACCACGTCACCGGGGAAGCACCACATCGCCCTCAGCCACCACCGTGACGCGTCCTCGTGGGACTCCTCAGCAGCGAACAGGGGAGCAGGTTGGGACAGAGGGGCGAAATGGGGCTGGCCGGCGTGTCGGGCGCGGACACAGGACCTCTCCACTGGAGATCCGCTTCGGCTAGGATCTTGCCCGATGACCCCTCATCCAGTGCGGCCGATGTCTGCCTGTCTGACAGCGGTGGCCGTTACCCGTGGACGGCGCGGGTGACCGCCACCACCACCGTCGCGGCGGACATGTCCGAACCGGACCACGACGCCGCACCTCGACGACTGTGGTCATCGCTGCCGCTGGTGGCCCTCGGCGCGGTGTTCGCCGGGCTGATCGGCTTCGTGGCGACCCGGGCCGGGGACTACGGCCGCACCTTCGATGAGCCCTTGCAGGACGCCTACGGTGAGAGCGTCTTTAAGTGGTACCGCACGGGCGGCGCCGACCTGTCGTTCCAGGAATTTCCATCGGAGTGGTACATGCCGGAGCACGGCGTGTGGTGGGAGACGGTCATCGCGGCCTTCCAGCACGCGTTCGATTCGCACTGGTACACGAGGTCGGTTCTTGGCGGCGCAATCATGATCCTGGGCGTCGCCGCCGTGGCCGCCTGCGGCGCCGAGCTCGCCGGCCGCTGGGGCGCCCTGGTCGCCGCCGTCGGCATGACGCTGTATCCCCGCTACACCGGCGCCGGCTTCACCAACTCCAAGGACGTGCCGCTGGTCGCGCTCATGGCCTTCGCAGCCTGGGCCATCCTGTTTGCCATGCGACGGTGGAACGGTCGTCTTGGCTGGCGCCTGTTTGACTGGGCCCTCGTCGGCGTCGCCATCGGGCTGGCCACCTCGCTCCGCATCGTCGCCGTCATCTGGTTTCCGGTCCTGGGTGCCGTCTGGCTCGGTTGGTGGATCCGCAACGTCCGCGTCGCGCGCGCCGAGCGGACCTGGGCCGCGGCCCTGTGGCGGCAGGCCGTCGCCGCGTTGGTGGTCTGCGCCGTGGCCTACGCGACGATGCTGGCCACCTGGCCGTACCTGTTCCTGAACCCGGTGCACGGCCTGTTCGACGCGTACCAGGTGATGTCGCATTACGACTGGCAGGGCACCGTCCTGTACATGGGCGAGGACCTGCAGGCGGCGACCGAACTGCCGTGGCACTACCTGCCGGTGTGGTTCGTGATCGGCTCGCCGCTGCCGACCATCGTGCTGTGCGGCCTCGGCCTCGGATTCATCGTCGCCGACCTGCTGCGGCGTCGGGTGGACGCGCGGCTGCTCGTCGTCGCGGCGCTGCCCGCGATCACCATCGCCACCATCGTCGTTACCCGCCCCACCCTGCTGAACGGGTTCCGGCACACCTTGTACGTCGCCGCGTTCCTCGTGCTACTCGCGGCGTACGCCGTGGTGCGGACCATGCGGGCGCTGCACCGCCACGGCCGGCGGGCCGCGTTCATCGCCGCCGCCGTCGTGCTGGTGGCCAGCCAGGCGGAGGTCCTCGTGTCGGCCATTCGCCTGCATCCGTACCAGTACATGTACTTCAGCCCTGTCGTCGGCGGCTATACCGGCGCGCACGAGGACTTCGAGACGGACTACTGGTTCTCGTGCCAGAGCCCGGCACTCGAATGGCTCATCGTTCATCACAAGGAATACTCCGCCAACCCGGAACCGAGCGTGGACGCAATGCAGGCCGCGTTATGGGGGCTACCGGAAAACAGCTTCACCAGCTCCGACACGCCTGACTTCGTCGTCAAAAGCGGGCGCGACATGCCCGGCCCGGAGTACCGGGTGATCCACACCGAGGAGATCCAGGGCGTCACGCTGTGCAGGGTCGCCGTCCGCGAGGGCTGACACTATCGGAATACATTGACGGCCTTGACTGTCCGTCCGGAGAATGCGGTTAGCGGCAAGTTCCTACGTCCCGCCGCCATTCTGTAGGGGAGAAACAGTCATGCCTCGTCATCTCGGCCCACCCGAAAAAATTCCGAGTCGTCTTCGAACGCTTTTGGTCTTGGGCGCGACCGCGCTTCTCGGGGCGACTCTCGCCGTGACGATCTCCACCTCCGCGAATGCGGCGACCAGCCTCGGCGCCGGCGCGGCCCTGAGTGGTCGCTTCTTCGGCACCGCCGTCGGTGCGACGAATCTCAACGACGCGACGTACAGCTCCCTTCTGGCGGACGAGTTCACGATGGTGACGCCGGACAACGAGTTGAAGTGGGAGTTCACGGAGCCGAGCCGTAACCAGTACACCTTCGTCAAGGCCGACGCCATCGCCGCCCGGGCCGAGGCTCTCGGGGTGCCCATGCGCGGACGCGTGCTCGTGTGGCACGCGCAGCTGCCGGCGTGGGTCAACGTCATCGCCTCGCCGACCGAGCTCACCACCGCGATGCAGAACCACATCAACGTCGTCATGGGCCACTACAAGGGCAAGATTGACTCTTGGGAGGTGGTGAACGAGGCCTTCGCCGACAACGGCAGCCTGCGTCGCAGCGTCTGGAGCGCGACCCTGGGCTCCAACACCGGTTGGATCGAGACCGCGTTCCGCACGGCCCGGGCCGCCGACCCGGCCGCGAAGCTCTGCTATTCCGACTACTTCATCGAAAGCTGGGACAACCCCAAAACCCAGGCCGTGTACGCGATGGTCCGCGACTTCAAGGCCCGCGGCGTACCGATCGACTGCGTGGGGTTCCAGGCACACTTCACCTCAACCTGGCCGGTACCGGGCAGCTTCCAAACCACCCTGCGCAGCTTCGCCGCCCTCGGCGTTGATGTCCAGCTCACCGAACTCGACGTCGCAGGCTCCGGCGACGCGCAGGCGACCAGCTTCAGCGCGGCCGTCGCCGCGTGTCTGGCGGTGCCCCGCTGTACCGGCATCAGTGTCTCGCAGATCCGCGACTCCGACTCCTTCTACAGCAACACCACGCCACTGCTGTTCGACCGGTACGGCGCCAGGAAGCCGGCGTACGACGCGGTCCTGTCCACGCTCTACCCCGGCCCCGTCACGCCGCCCGTGCCGAGCACCTCGGCCCCGGTAACCAGTTCAACGGTCACCAGCCCACCGGTCAGCTCCGCGCCAGTGCCCACCACGTCCGCGTCGGGTCAGCCGGGCGGGTGCACCGCAGCGTACCGCCTGGTCAGCGCATGGCAGGGCGGCTTCCAGGCCGAGGTGACCGTCCGCAACAACAGTGCCGCCACCATCCACAGCTGGACCACATCGCTGGGACTCCAGAGCGGACAATCGACGAACAACCTCTGGAACGGCCTACCCAGCGGAACCTCCGGAACCATCACCGTCCGTAACACGCCGTACAACGGCACGCTCGCGGGTGGGGGTACGACCACGTTCGGATTCGTCGCC
>JAEZGP010000629.1 GCA_023437285.1 Actinomycetes bacterium
TCGTCGGTGTCATCAGTTGCGCCATTCGCCGACCCTAAGCGCGATGGGCGGACACCGTCGCCGAATATCGCGCGCGCCACGAGGCAGCCCGCCGGGATGGGCGAGGATGGGTACGGGGAAGGGAGCCTGCCCATGACGGCCTGGACCGCCGACGAACTGAACGACCTCGCAAGCACCGTGGAGATGCGTATCGCGGCCCTGCGACCCGACGGCACGCCACGCTCGCCCGTGATCGTCTGGGTCGTCCGCGTCGGCGACGACCTCTACGTCCGCTCGTACCGGGGCGCGGACGCGGCCTGGTTCCGGGGCACGCGAGCGTGCGCCGAAGGAATCATCGAGGCCGGCGACACCACCTGGGATGTCGCGTTCGTCGACGAACCCGACCCCGCGACGAACGACCGCATCGACGCGGCGTACCGCACCAAGTACGCCGACCACGGCGCCGAGTACGTCGACGCCATGGTCACACCGGAGGTACGCGCGACCACGATCAAGCTGGTCCCGCGGTAAATCCGGCGACACCGCAGGAATTCCGCGTGGCACCAAGGCGCAAAGGTAAAGGCTGCGCAAGCCGACCTGGTAGAACGGTTCCACCCACCCTCGGACGAGGAAACCTACCCCTACCCGAGGGCCGCGACCGTACGGACGCTGATCCGGTACGCCATGAGTATCGGCTCGTTGCCGGAAGCGGTCGGCGGCACGTTCCGCATCCCCGCGGCCGCTGACGTCACTCTGCCCGGTTTCGCGGTCACCGACCTCCTATGGGCGCCAGCTCCGAGCGGCGGGTCTTGACCGTGCCCTTCGCCGCGTCTTCCCGGTCGGTAGCCTCGCCACGACCTCAGGATGGACGGGCGAGGTAGGCCTGCTTGGCGTCCGGTGAGAACCCACAGCTCCGGTAGAAGGCGTGTGTCGCTGGCGTGCGGGACCCGGTCTGCAACATCGCCTTGTAACAGCCCGCGTCCCAGGCCGCCCGCAGCGTGTCGGCCATGATCCGCTTGCCGAGTCCTCGGCCGCGCAGCGTCTCGTCCACCACAACGTTCTCAATGACCGCGTACGGCGACGCGGAACGCGTGATGTTCGGAATGATGTTCAGGTACGTCGTGGCGGCGACGACCCCGTCGACGTCAAGTACGAACAGATGCAGGCCAGGCGCGCCGAGTATCTGCGTGAAGGCCGCCGCGTCCGACCCATCCCGTAGGACGGGGTCGTTAGGGTGCAACTGCCGGTAGAGACGGAGAATGCCGTCAAGGTCACCCGGGCCGGCCTCACGGAAGAGAAGCACAGTCCGCACGTTACTCACGAAGCCAGGTAGCGGCTACCGCGTTTGACGCACATCGGGCCGACCGCACGAGACCGTACGCGTGGTGGCACCTTCGGACGGCCCAACTGTCGAACCTGCCATGGTAGAACACGTGTCGCTCCACGCCCATGATCAGCCGTTTACGTTCGTATACGATGGGGTCATGCCGGAGGAGACCTACGCGTTCACAGAGCGCACCTACGCCAACCTCGGCGACGTGCACGTGAGTCCGCTCTCGGTGATGGATGTGCTCTACGGCCGCCAGGTCGTGCGGCGGCACATCGGCGCGGCTCTCCAGATTGCCGGCCAGGACCGCGATGGAACGTGGTTGGTAGTCGCCCTGATCGAGGGCACGGATGACGAGTACGTCGTTACCTCCGCGAGGCAGTTGGACGACGTCGAGATCGCGGCTATCGCACGCATGAGAGGTGAGCAGGCATGAACAAGTTCGACGAATCGGTCGAGTCCCTGCAGAGCCGGGACTGGTCAGATGCCCAGGTGGAGGACCGGCCGCGGAGTGTTTCGGTGGTGCAGTCGGTTCGGTTCTCTCGTGAGCTGACGGAGCGGCTGATGGCTGAGGCGGCCCGCCGTGGTGTCACGCCGAGCGATGTCATCCGCGACTTCGTCGAGGCCGGCCTAGCGAAGGTGGACGAGTCTGCGACGGTCAGCCTTGCTGACGTCCGTCGCGCTATCGAGGCACTTGCACGTCGGGCTGCCTAGATGCCGGGCGCCTAGCGCACTAAGCGCCAGCCAGAAGCCTTGTCTGTACTGCCACGTGGCTACAGTGAGCGCATCGAACTCAACGGATGATCTCCAAGTTGCCGCTGCCGTTATAGCGTTGAGCCGTGGAGACCATGAGCTTCAAAGCGCTGCGGATCGTGTCGGAATCCGAGGTTGAGATCACCTTTGAGGGGGATGACGGTACGCCGGCCGTTCATGTGTTCACGCTGCAAACGGTGGGACCCGGCCCGGGCGCCCTCGAAGGGCTCCTCGTCATCAATGGAGACGACGACTTCACGAAGAAGTATCGCGGTGTTCCTGGACCACACCTACCGATGTGGCCTGAGCAACTGGTCGGACATGCTCACCGGGCGGCGCTACAGGCGCTTCCGGCCGGCGAGACCTTGCGGCGGCTGATCGACGAGAGCACGAGCGCATGTGAAGCGGCCTGAGAAGCAACCTGCCCGCCGCAGTCCGGGTCAGTTCCGGCACAGCAGGAGATCTGACTAGAGCTGTGGCTCGACCGGAAACGGTAGGGCTTCTGCCCACTGGAGGACGTCCGGTGGTGGCCGCGTCGGCGGACTGAAAGTGGAGCCGAGGGGAATCGAACCCCTAACCCCCGCCTTGCAAAGGCGGTGCTCTGCCAATTGAGCTACGGCCCCGGCGGAGGTGGTGCCGCCCTACCTATCGCAGGTCGGGTGCGGTGGTCGCCTCGTGCCAGAGGGCGCGCTCGTCGTTGGCGGTCTTGACCTTCTTGGCGACGTAGGCGCCGGCGCCGACCACGGCGGCGAGGATGAGCAACTTCTTCCACATGGGCGCGAACCACCTCTGGCTGGCGGGCGGGAAGTGGGGCTAGCTGGAATCGAACCAGCGACCTCAGAGTTATCAGCTCTGCGCTCTAACCGACTGAGCTATAGCCCCCTGCCCCGACCGGTAAACCCGGACGGGCGGCGCGAGGAGAAACGTTACCGCACTCCCCTGCGCTCACCAAAACGGGTATCGGGCGTTGGCCCCGCCGGTGTGACGGGGCCCTCGTCAGTCCTTTTCCGACAGGGTCAGCTCGATGCCGCCGACGAGGTCGGCGCAGACGTTGTAGACGAACGCCCCGAGCGTCATGAGCGCCGTGAAGAGCACCATGTTCACGGCGCCGAGCAGCACGGACGCGCCGATGACACCCTTGGCGGTGATCTTGACGCCGTCCTGGCCCACCATGTCGGCGAGGGCCTTGTTCACGCTGTCGAACACACCCATGGCGTCCAGAGCCAGGTACAGCACCGAGGTCGCCACGATCGCGACGATGAACAGCACCAGGGACACCGCGAACGCGAACTTCATGACCGACCACGGGTCGATGCGCTTGAGGTGCAGGCGGGCCCGGCGCGGGCCACGGGCGGTCGCACCCGCCACGGTGGCCCGTGCCGTACGGACCGCGTCGCCGACCCGGGCGGCGCCGACCGCGGCGGCGCCCGCAGGCGTGCCGCTCGTCGGTGCCGTGGCCGGCTCGGCTGTCGGGTTCACGATCGTCGGCGACAGGCTCGGCGGCGGAGGGCTGGACAGCGGCACGGCGGCCGTGCCCTTGACCGGCGTTCCGGCGTACAGGGACGACGACACGCCGGGCCGGCGCGTACCCGCGTCGTTGGCGGA
>JAEZGP010000664.1 GCA_023437285.1 Actinomycetes bacterium
ACCCCGGCCCGGACCTCGACGAGCACGTCGAGGTGCTGCTGCGCGCTGTCGAGGGCGAGACCGTCAGCCACGTCCTGGTCACCCACACCCATGCGGACCACTCCCCCGCCGCAGCGGCGATCGTCGCGGCGACGGGAGCCACGACCTACGGGTACGGCCCCCATCCCGTCGAACAGGGTGTCGCGGAGCCTCCGGAGGAGGAGCACGGCGACACCGACTTCGCACCCGACGTGGTGGTGCGACACGGCGACGTGATCGAGCTGCCGGGGATGACGATCGAGTGCGTGCACACTCCGGGGCACATCTCGAACCACGTCTGCTTCTCCTGGCGAGAGGGCGACGCGCTCTTCAGCGGCGACCACGTCATGGGCTGGTCGACGTCGGTGATCTCACCGCCCGCGGGCCGGGTGTCGGACTACCTCGACAGCCTCCGTCTGCTGCTCGGGCGTGACGAGACCGTCTACTACCCGACCCACGGTCCGCCGATCACCGCACCGCATGAGCACGTGCGGGCGTTGCTCGAGCATCGCCTGGAGCGCGAGCGCCAGATCGTCGCGCTGCTCGGCGATTCGCCGCGCACCGTCGAACAGCTCGTCGAGGTGATGTACGCAGACGTCCGACCCGAGCTGCACGAGCCGGCGGGCCGCTCGGTCACCGCGCACCTCATCGCTCTCGTCGAGGCCGGCGCGGGGGGGGGGCGCCCCCCCCCCCCCCCCCCCCCCCCCCCGCCAGCTGCGAACCCATTCCCGAGGAGACGGCCGGGCCGTTCCCGGGCAACGGTTCCAACGGGCCCGACGCGCTGTCGCAGAGCGGCATCGTGCGCCGCGACATCCGGCCCAGCTTCGGTGCCGGTTCGGGCGTCGCGCAGGGCGTACCGTTGACGATCACGTTGACCGTCACCGACGCCGCCGCCGGCTGCGCACCGCTGGCCGGGGCGGCGGTCTACCTGTGGCAGTGCGACCGCGAGGGCCGTTACTCGATGTATTCGCCGGGTGTCACCAGCGAGAACTACCTGCGCGGGGTCCAGGTCGCCGACGCGGGCGGTCGGGTGAGCTTCACCACGGTCTTCCCCGGCTGCTACACCGGGCGGTGGCCGCACGCGCACTTCGAGGTGTACCCGAGCCTGGACAAGGCGACGGACGCGGCCGGCCGGCTGGCCACCTCGCAGATCGCCTTCCCCAAGGACGTGTCGGGACAGGTCTACGCCACGGACGGGTACGCGAACAGCGCGCGGACCCTGTCGCGGCTGTCGCTGGACACCGACATGGTCTTCCGCGACGGCTGGCAGCGGCAGCTGGGCACCATGACCGGTTCGGTCACCGGCGGCCTGACGGCCGTCCTCAACGTCCCCGTCTGAGCGGGAACCGTCGCGATCCCCGCCGCGTCGGAGGATGCGTGGCCGCATCCGGTGGCCGTGGCAGGGGAGGACACATGGCACGCCGACGACGCCGTACGGGGGTGGCCGCGCTGATCGGCATGGTCCTGGTGGCGGCCACCGGATGCGGTTCGGACGGTACGCCCACGGAGGTCGTCGAGTCGGCGGCCGCGTGGGCCGGGCCGGCCCGGTATTCGTTCACGCTGGAGTCCACGTGCGGCGAGCGCTGGCTCATCGGCACGTTCCGGGTGACTGTCGACAATGGAGCGGTCACGGCGGTGGAGGGCCTCGACGAACCGGCCCGCGCGGCCGTCGCGGGCCGGGACCTCGCGTTCCTGCGGGAGCAGGTGCCGACGCTGCCCGGACTGGCCGCCGAGGCGGCCAGGGCCCGCTCGGCCGGTGCCGACCTGGTCGAGGTGAGCGTCGACCCCGACGCCGGCCACGTGACGAAGGTCGAGATCGACCCGGCCAAGGACAGCGTCGACGACGAGTCCTGCTACTCGGTGACGGACTACCAGGTCGGCTAGGGTCGCGGCGGCGACCGGAGTTCCGGCCCGATCATCGCCGTTGGGCCGGCCGGCCTGGCACGCGGGATGTGGCGCGTAACACTCGCTCGGGCCTATGGTCCTTACGGCGAGGATGCGAAGAATGGTCCGGTGACCCCCCGGACCTTCTTGATCGACACGCGGCCGCTGCGCCACGCCGCCTTCCGGCGCACGTGGATCGGCAACGGCGTGTCCGGCGTGGGCTTCCAGCTCACGGCCGTGGCGGTGCCGGTCGAGATGTACGAGATCACGAAGTCGTCCGTGTGGGTGGGCCTCATCGGCATCGCCGGGCTCGTACCGCTGCTGATCTTCGCCCTGCTCGGCGGGGCCATCGCGGACGCGGTGGACCGCCGCCGGCTGCTGCTGGTCAGTTCGGCCGTCACCTGGGCGGTCACGCTCGCCCTGTTCGTGCAGGCGGTCGTCGGGCTCAACAGCCCGGTGCTGCTGCTGTGCCTGATCGCGGTGCAGTCCATCGGGTTCGCCCTGACCAACCCCGTCCGCCAGGCCATCATCCCGCGCCTGGTGCCCCTCAGCGACGTGCCGGCGGCGCAGACCATCAACTTCACGACCACCAACGCCGCCATGGTCGCCGGGCCGTTGATCGCCGCCGTGGTGATCCAGTTCGGCAGCTTCGCGGCGGCGTACGCGATCGACGCCGCGCTGTTCGCCGTGTCGTTGTGGGCGTCGCTGCGGCTGCCTCCGCTGCCGCCCGAGCGCACGAGCGCCGGCCCGGCGTCGATGGGGGTCCGGGCGGTGGCCGAGGGCCTGCGTTACCTCGCGACCACGCCGATCATCGCGCTGTCGTTCGCCGTCGACCTCATCGCCATGATCCTGGCCATGCCGCGCGCCCTGTTCCCCGAGGTCGCCGACGAGCGGTTCGGCGGCCCGGGCGCCGTCGGCTGGCTGTACTCGGCCATCGCGATCGGCGCGGTCGCCGGCGGCCTGCTGTCCGGCTGGATCGGCCGGGTACGCCGGCAGGGTGTCGCGCTGGTCGGCGCGGTCGTGGTCTGGGGCCTGGCCGTCGCGGCGGCGGGCCTGGCGGAGCAGCTGTGGCTCGCGGTCGTCCTGCTCGCCGTCGCCGGCGCGGGCGACCTGGTCAGCAGCGTGTACCGGCAGACCATCATGTCCCTGTACGCCCCGGACGAGATGCGCGGCCGGTTGCAGGGCGTCTTCACGGCCGTGGTGGCCGGCGGCCCCCGGCTGGGTGACCTGCGGGCCGGCATCACCGCGTCAATGGTCGGGCCGACGCTGGCCTGGACGGGCGGCGGCGTGGCCGCCGCCGTGCTGGTCGTCGTGCTGGCCGCGGCGTTCCCGGTGCTGCGCCGCTATGACGGTCGGCCGCCGGTTCCAGGGACGCCGTCCGGCGCGGACGGCACTGACAGCGCGGACGGCACTGACAGCGCGGACGGCACTGAC
>JAEZGP010000725.1 GCA_023437285.1 Actinomycetes bacterium
AGGCCCTGGCCGCGCCTGACCCGGAGGCTACTTCGTCGTATCAAGGCCTGCATAGCCGCCGTATCGGCAGTGAGCAATTGCCCGGTTTGCCTTGCCGACACGGAACCTGGTTGCGGGCACCACCGGCACGCGACCTACCCTGAACCCGTGACGGTACGCGTTCGCTTTGCCCCATCCCCGACGGGAATGTTCCACGTCGGCGGCGCCCGGTCGGCCCTGCAGAACTGGATCTACGCCAAGCAGCACGGCGGCACGTTTGTCCTCCGGATTGAGGACACTGATGTGTCGCGTAACCGACCCGAGTGGACCGACGGCATCCTGTCGGCCCTCGACTGGATCGGCATCGCGCGCGGCACCTACGAGGGCCCCTTCTTCCAGTCGGAGAACGCGCAGGCCCACCGCGACGCGGCCGGCCAGCTGCTGCGCGCCGGTCGGGCGTACTACTGCGACTGCACCCGCGACCAGATCACCGAGCGCGCCGCCGCGCGCGGCGGGGCGACCGCGCAGTACGCGGGGTACGACGGGTTCTGCCGCGACCGCGGCCTCGAGCCCGCGCCGGGTCGCGCCCTGCGCTTCCGTACGCCCGACGAAGGCGTCACCACCGTCGTCGACCTGGTCCGGGGCGAGCCGACGTTCGAGAACCGGCTCATCGAGGACTTCGTCATCGCCCGCGGCGACGGCTCGCCGGTCTTCCTGCTCGCCAACGTCGTCGACGACATCAGCATGAAGATCACGCACGTGATCCGGGCCGAGGAGCACCTGCCCAACACGCCGAAGCAGCAACTGCTCTGGGACGCGCTGGGTGTCACGCCGCCCATCTGGGCGCACGTACCGGTCGTGGTCAACGAGAAGCGGCAGAAGCTGTCCAAGCGCCGCGACAAGGTGGCGCTTGAGGCGTACCGGGCCGAGGGCTACCTGGCCGACGCCATGCGCAACTACCTCATGCTGCTCGGCTGGGCACCCAGCGGCGACCGCGAGATCGTCCCGTGGGAGGTCATCGAGGACGAGTTCCGGCTGGAGGAGGTCAACCCCTCCCCCGCGTTCTTCGACGAGAAGAAGCTGCGCGCTTTCAACGGCGAGTACATCCGCGCGCTCAGCGTCGAGGAGTTCATCGACGCGTGCCAGCCCTGGCTCACCGGCGAGGTCGCCGGCGAGCGGATCGCCCCCTGGCCGGCCGAGTCCTACGACCCGGCGGCCTTCGCGGCCGTGGCCGAACTCGCGCAGACCCGGGTCGGGGTCCTCTCAGAGATCATCCCGAACGTCGACTTCCTCTTCCTGGACGACCCGGCGATCGACGAGGCGGCGTGGACCAAGGCGATGAAGGAGGGCGCCGCCGACCTGCTGCAAGCCGCCGCCGACGCGTTCGCCGCCACCCCGGACTGGACCGCCGAGTCGCTCAAAACCGCGCTCGAGGAGGTCGGCGCCGCACGCGGCCTGAAGCTGGGCAAGGCACAGGCGCCGGTACGCGTAGCGATCACAGGCCGCTCGGTCGGCCTCCCCCTGTTTGAGTCCCTAGAGGTCCTCGGCCGCCCTCGTACCCTCGCCCGCCTCCATTCGGCCCTAACCCGCCTCACATAACGCCCCGCGCACGCGTCCGCGCGACGGTTTGGACAGTTACGGGCCGAATCCAGCGCGCCATAACACGCGCAACTGTCCAAACCGTCAACGGGGCTCGGCGCACGGGCGGGGCGCACCCGCCCCGACGCGGCCTGTCCCGGCCCCGCCCGCCCGGCCGGCCAGCGGTTTGGACAGTTACGCGCTGAATCCAGCGCGCCATAACACGCGCAACTGTCCAAACCATCAGCGGGGCGCGGCGCACGGGCGGGGCGCACCTGCCCCGACGCAGCCTGCCCGGCCCCGCCCGCCCGGCCGGCCGACGGTTGACTCGAAAATGAACCTGTGGTGCTGGTCAGGCGGCTCGGGGTTGTAGGTCGACGTGGTAGCCGAGGCGTTCGAGGGCGGCGACGGCGCGGCGGCGGTGGTGGTCGGGGTTGTCGCGGTTGAGGAAGTAGTCGCCGCCGGGGTCGTGGTAGGGGGTGTTGGTGGTGAGGATATGCCAGGTGGTGACGAGCAGGGTGTGGGCGACGGCGGTGCGGGCGCGGGCGTGGCCGCGGCGGGCGGCGATGCGGCGGTACTGGGCGTGGGGGTAGCTGTTTTTGGTGCGGATCGCGGCGAGAGCGGCGATACCGAGGCTCTTTTTGAGCCATCGGTTGCCGGGTCGGGTGTGTGTGGAGCGGGCTTTGCCGGCCGTTTTGTTGTTGCCGGGGCATAGGCCGGCCCAGGAGGCGAGGTGTGCGGCGCTGGTGAAGCGGTGCATGTCGACGCCGATCTCGGCGATGAGGGTCTGTGCGCCGCGTTCGTTGACGCCCGGGATGGTGTCGAGTAGATCGAGTTGAGCCTGGTAGGGGCTGATCTCGGTGGTGATACGGGTGTCGAGGTCGGCGACCATTGTGTTGATCGCGTCGACCTGGCGCAGGATCATCTGTGCGAGGAACGCGTGGTGGTCGTCGAAACGGCCAACCAACGCGTCGCGCAACGCGGTGATCTTCGTTCGCATGCGGCCCCGTGCCAGATCGGCTAGGACCTGCCCGTCGCGTTCGCCGGCGATCAACGCCTCGATCATCGCGCGGCCTGAGGTGCCGAAGATGTCGGATGCGACCACGGACAGCTTCACCCCGGCGTCTTCGAGCAGCTTCTCCATACGCTGCTTCTCGCGGGTGCGTTCATCGAGCAGGATCGTTCGCCGGCGGGTCAGATCCCGTAGCCGTCGGATCGGTGGCGGGGGCACGAAGCTGGGCCGTACCAGCCCGTGTGCGACGAGGTCGGCGATCCACTCCGCGTCGGTCATGTCCGTCTTGCGGCCCGGAACGGCCTTCATGTGCCGGGCGTTGAGCAGCCAGCAGTCGAAGCGGTCCTCCAGCACATAGAACACCGGCTTCCAGTAGTCCGACGTCGACTCCATCCCCACGAGCGTGACCTCGTGCTCGGCCAGCCAGTCAGCCAACTCCAGCAGGCTGGCCGTGGTAGTCGCGAAGCTCCGTTTCAGTACCCGACGCCCGCCACGGGGGCCTACCAGCCGCACACACGCCACCAGCGACGCCTTAGCGATGTCCAACCCCGCTACCCGCTCAACCACAACATCGATAGCCATACGGCCTCCACGCTCGCCTACCATCAAACGAGGCGGCGGCCGTGCGGACAGGAGCAAGATCACGAAGAGGTTGACTCACGTGCTCGAAGCAACAGTCCAGGGCACCTGCCCAGCTCCCAACGTCCGATTTGGAACGGGCTCGCAGCACCGAAAAGCCGGTCGACGTCAACCCGCACGGCCGCCACCGCCCCATTTTCGCGCCTCCAGGGCGCCCGGCCACGGGCCCGATGATTTGGACGCAGCGGTGCTCCGCTCATCGACGCTGCCGCCTACGGATAGCCGAGCCGGACGCGTGGTTTTGCGAGCAGTCGACCTGCAGAAGGAGATGCACCGTGCCCATTGGTAGTCGAGCAACTGTTGAGGGGCGGGTCACCGCCCTTAATGACCGTCAAACAACAGAGTCTGCGGAAGTGCTCCCTCGCCCCAGAGCCGATCCAGTTCCGTGAAGAGGCCGGCGACGCCGAGCGCGGCACGGTGCGCCGGATCGAGCGGGTCGGAAAAGTGCAGGCCGGCCGGCATCGGGCCGGTGCTGCCCGTATACCGCAGGCAAGGCGAGCACCAGGTTTGGGACATGAGCAACGGAGTGTCACCTCGGGCGCCTGCGTGAAGGTAGGTGCGCAGGCTCAGGTTGCCGCAATGGGGGCAGGCTCGCTCCGCCAGCCTCTGACCGACGGGCGTGGCCAGCGTGGCGATGGCCGCGATCTCGTCGGCATCGAAGCCTCGCCACCTTGTCATCGCTCAGGCCGGGCCTGGCGGCGAGCGAACCGCTCGTACATTCGCTGACCATACGCCTCGGCGGCGCCTTCGGTGCCGCCGTTGCCGGTGCGGCGGTAAGCCCGGTGGTGGGCGATCTCGTGGAAGATCGTCGTCACTGCGGTCGCCGTGTCCTGCAGTGCCCGGTCGGACAGTTGGATGAGCGGTCGTCCTCGACAGCCGACGAACGGGCGGCCGGCGCCGTCGTGTGGGCTGGCACCGTACGCCGGCAATCCGTGGACACCCGTTAGCGACGGGGTACGTTCGAAGTCGTAGCCGCGCACGCTCAGGCCGCAGCGGCCAAGCGCGTGTAGAACCCGAGATATTGTCACTGCGGTCGGGATGCGCGTCGTCGGGTGCTTCGGTGTCGACATGAGAACTCCCAGGGCGATTGAAAGAATCCGCATCAGCGGCTGGGAGCCATGGCAACAAGATCCCGAATCCTTGGTCCACGGTTCCGGACGAGTCCGGAGGGCGTCGGAATGGGCCGAACGGTCTTTCCCACCATGAAGAGCGGCTATGGCGGTGTCGAGATTGACTTCGTAGGCTGTTCCGGAG
>JAEZGP010000092.1 GCA_023437285.1 Actinomycetes bacterium
CGCGACCGGCGAGGGTTCCGCGGGACCCTCAGGCCGCGGTGCGGTCGGACATCGTGCGGCGGCGCAGCGCCGTCGTCGTGACGGCCGGCGGCTGGTAGGCCATGTCGAGCGTCCCGACGTCGGTGCCTGGAGGTACGACGTCGTCGATCTGGTCGAGCACGTCGTCGCTCAGTTTGGTGTCGATGCCGGCGAGCAGGTCGTCGAGGTGCGCCATCGTGCGCGGGCCGATCAGGGCGGACGTCACGCCCGGGTGCGCGATGGCGAAGGCGATGGCCATGTGTCGCAGCTCGATCCCGGCGGCGTCGGCCACGCCGAGGAGCGCCTCGGCGGCGTCGATGCGCGTCTCGTCGGCAAGGTGCCTGAAACCGAACCGGGCGCGGTGTGTGGCGGCCTCACGCCCCTTGCGGTAACGGCCCGTGAGGAGCCCGCCCGCGAGCGGGGACCACACGAGGGTGCCCATCCCGAACTCCTGGGCGAGCGGGAGGACCTCACGCTCGATGCCCCGGTTGAGGATGTTGTACGGCGGTTGCTCGGTGCGCGGGCGTGCCAGCCCGCGGCGCTCGGCGATCCAGTGCGCGCGGACGATGTCGGAAGCGGGCATCGACGAGGTTCCGAACGTGCGGATCTTGCCCTCACGCTGGAGGTCGGTGAGCGCCGAGAGCGTCTCCTCCAGGTCCGTCTGCGGGTCGGGCTGGTGCACCTGGAAGACGTCCACATAGTCGGTCTGCAACCTGCGCAGCGAAGCGTCGAGCGCCCGGGCGAGGTAGCGGCGGGACGCGCCCGACGTGTTGGGGCGCGCGACGGCGTGCCTGTCACGCGGGTTGAAATCGACCGGGAAGCGGGCCTTGGTCGCCAGGATGACGTCATCGCGGCGCCCCTGGAGCGCCTTGCCCACGATCACCTCGGACTCGCCCCCCGAGTACATGTCGGCCGTGTCGATGAGGTTGATCCCAGCGTCGAGCGCCTTGTGGATGATCCGGATCGAGTCTTCGTGGTCGGGGTTGCCCACGGCGCCGAACATCATCGCGCCGAGCGCATACGGGCTGACCTGAATACCGGTGCGACCGAGGGTGCGGTACTGCATGTGCTGCTCCTGGAGATCACGGTGTGGCCTGGACGGCTCTAGCCTGCCGCGCATGCCGCGTACGCTGAATAGTTGAAAGCCCAGGTTTTTTGAGCGAGAGTACGAGCCATGGCTGTTGATCGCCTGACCGAGCTATGCGACCTCGTCGAGGTCCACAACCTCGTCACCGGCGGCGTCGTCGCACGGGGAGGCTGGCGGTCGCACGGCCCGATCACCGATCCGATCAAGTTCTTCGCTCTGATCGACGGTCGGGCAAAGCTACGGACCGATGGCGTCGCCGCGCCGATCGAGATGACCGCGGGCGACGTGGCAATCCTGGTCAGCCGATCCTGGATCGAATTCGAGGCGGGCGAGGCACCACGGGTCGAGGTCGACCCCGAGTCCGACTTCACCTCGCCGCCGTTCACGACTCGTGGCCCCGCAGACGACGTGATCCTCGGTGGCTGCATCAGCTTCAACGAAGCCGGCAGTGCCCTGCTCGAGGGCTCGTTCCCCCCAGTCGCCGTGATCCGCGCGAGCGAGGTCGACACACACGGCCTCCGCGACACACTGCGACGTCTGCTCGATGAGGCGACCGCCGCACTGCCGGGTGCCGAGTTCGCGATCCGCCAGTACGCGCAACTCCTGCTCCTCGGGCTGCTCCGCGCGTACGCCGGACAAACGGACGTGCCGGCCGGGATCCTGCGCCTGCACGCCGACGACCGACTCCGCCCCGCCCTCGATCTCATGCACGAACACCCCGCCCGCAACTGGGGCCTCGATGAGCTGTCCCGGGCGGCCGCAATGTCACGGACGTCGTTCGCCGAACGGTTCCGCGAGTTATCGGGGATGCCACCCCTCACGTACCTGACGAGGTGGCGCATGCTTGTCGCCCAGCGAACCCTCCGCGAGCGCGACGCCCGGATCGCAGAGCTTGCCGAGATGCTCGGGTACGGCTCAGAGAGCGCGTTCAGCACCGCGTTCAAACGCGTCGTCGGCGAGTCGCCGCTGCGATATCGCGCACGCCGCCGCGACGCGCCGGCCAGGTCAGCCTGACCGATCTCCGGAGGCGGCGGCGCACCGAACGCACCACACCCGTACCAAGATCAAAGCCAAAACCCGGCGCCGCGAGCACCGCGGCCGGAACCGCTCCGCCGGACAGCAGGCCCACCAGCGACGGCACCCACGTAGCACCCACACCCTACAGAAACAAAGATGACCAGCAATAAATGCTGGTCATCGCTGCGCGCCCGAAGGGACTCGAACCCCTAACCTTCTGATCCGTAGTCCGAATCTTATACATTTCTATCTCTTTGATGACTCTACTAACCGTCTATGCTGTTTTCAACCCGCTGGTCCAGCCACGTGCCGACGAGTACCGGCAGGTCCGAGCGCTCACCCATGATCAGCACCCCGTCGCAGAGTTACACCACAGCGCCAGCATGCCGGAACGTCCCGACGAGTCCGCCAGGCCCGCCGTCGTCCGAGCACCAACGGAGCACCACGCGCTCCGCGACCCAAACCTGGGCGACCGCCGCCCGCAGATTGTCGTAGCGGATCTTGCCGGTCGGGACGCCGCCGAGCACCGTGAACGCGTGGACGTGGCCTTCCAGGAA
>JAEZGP010000109.1 GCA_023437285.1 Actinomycetes bacterium
GGCGACAACGCGGCGCCGCCGGTCCGGCTCAGGCGCCGGGCACCGCGAGCGGGAGGCGGGAGGCGGCCAGCGCGGCGCCGATGATCCCGGCGTCGTTGCGCAGCGTCGCCGGCTCGATCGGGGTACGGATGTCGATGAGCGGCAGGAACCGGTCGGCCTTCTTGCTGACCCCGCCACCCACCAGGAACAGGTCGGGGTTGAGCAGGCCCTCGACGTGGCGCAGGTACGTCTGCACCCGGTGGGCCCACGCGGGCCAGCCCAGGTCGTTCACCTGTCGGGCCCGGTCGGAGGCGTAGTCCTCGGCGTCGCCGCCGTGCAGGTGCAGGTGGCCGAACTCGGTGTTGGGCAGCAGGTGCCCGTCGACGAACACGGCGCTGCCGATGCCCGTACCGAAGGTGAGCATGATGACCACGCCCGGGTGGTCACGGCCGGCGCCGTAGGTCAGCTCCGCCAGCCCTGCGGCGTCGGCGTCGTTAAGGACCACCACCGGCCGGCCCAGCGCCTCGGCGAACAGCCGCTCGGCGGGGGCGTCGACCCAGGAGGAGTGCATGTTCGCCGCCGTACGCACGATTCCGTGCTGAACCACGCCGGGGAACGTGATGCCGACCCGCTCGGCGTCGCCGAAGACGGCGGCGGTCGTCACGGCCGCCGCGACGACGTCGTCGACGGTGGCGGGCCGGGGCGTCTCCACGCGGTGCCGGGCGGCGGCGAAGGCGCCCTTGTCGAGGTCCACGGGCGCGGCCTTGATGCCGGAGCCGCCTATGTCGATGCCAAGGATCATCATGCCCTCCTCGCGTTCACCCTACCTACCCGCCCACAGACCCGGTCACTCCAGCACAAAGCAGCCACCGTCGATGCGCCTCTGCGCGCCAACGCGGGTGCGATCGGCACCCGAACATCGGCTGGACGCCCGACCTAGTCGGCGACGGGGGGTCCGACCGGCACCGTGACGGCCTGCTCACCGGGGCGGGCGACGTCAAAGGTCGCGGTCCGGTCCCCCGTACGCAGTTCGTACCCGCCGAGAAAACCCGCGAACCGCACGCGGCCGGCGGCGTCGGTGCGAAGCGGCGTCGGCGCCGTCCACCAATCGCCCTTTACCAGCGCGAACAGCGCGTCGTACGACGGCTTGGGGGTGCCGTCGACGCGCAGCAGCCCGCCCGGCGCGCCGAGCCAGCCGCCATCGGTGAGGCCCCAGTAGGTCGCCGACACGACGGCCGGGTGCGACAGCAGCGTCGTGTAGTGGCGCACGACCTCCTCGGCCTGGCGCTGCTCCCCCTCGGGCGTGCTGGGCCACGACGGGATCTGGTAGTCGTTGAGGTCGACGATCTCCGGCGGCATCAGGTGACCGGACAGGAGCGTGGTCTCGGTGAAGTGCAGCGGCAGCCCGTAGCGGGCGAACCGGTCGATCGTCTCCAGGGTGCGCTCCTCGCCCCAGTAGCCCTGGTGCATGTGGCTCTGCAGGCCCAGCGCGTCAATCTTGATGCCGGCCTCCAGCAAGCCTTCGATGAGGCACTCGTAGGCCGTCGACATGTCGAAGTCGTTGAGCAGCAGCGTCGCCGACGGGTCGGCCTCGCGCGCGGCGTCGAACACCATCCGCACGAGCGGGATGCGACCGATCTCGCGGCACAGCCGGGTCAGCCCGTTGGGCTCCTTGTCGAACACCGGCATGATGACGACCTCGTTGATGACGTCCCACGCGTCGAGCACCCCGGCGAACGCGGCCGCGTCGCGGCGGATGCGCGCCACCTGCTCGCGCGCCACCTCCTCGACGGGTGCGTCGACCAGCCACGGCGGGGCGAGGGTGTGCCAGGCCAGCGGGTGGCCCTTCACCACGCAGCCGCGTTCCTTGAACCACCGCGCCGTGGCCAGCAGCCGCCCGGTGTCCGGGGCGCCGCGCTCCGGCTCGAACCGCGACCAGTAGAACGGCAGCGTCGCCGCGTTGAACAGCGCCAGCCACCGGTCGGCGATCCGCTCGGCGTGCTCCCGCTGCGGTCCGTCCAGTGCCCCGTTGGCCAGCGCGATCTGGTCGAACCCGATGTTGCCGAACAGGAACCGGTGGTCGCGCTGCGCGAGCACCACCTCGGCGTCCGCGAGCGGCGCGCCGTCCGCGACCACCGTGACGGTCACGTCCGCGACGCGGTGCGCCCTGACCGCGGGATCAAAATCGTCGGGAGTACGGGCGAAGCCAGGCGACATGGACGTCCTCCGATGTACGCGACGTTGCGACGCTGGGCACTCTACCGGGTGGCGGCCCGGTCACCGCAGGGCCGCGTCCTCCTCCTTGCCGGCCCGGATGGAGAGCTTGTCCAGGTAGAACCACTGCAGGGCGGCCGCCGCGAGGGCGAAACCGACGATGGCCGCGATGGGCAGTGCCAGGTTCACCGGCGCACTACCCGGCAGCATCGACTGCCAGATGTTCACCACCGTGACCGGGCCGGTGAAAAGGGTCGGCTTGCCGCCAAACACCATGGGCCACATCAGCGACTGGGCGTTGATGAGCCAGGTGGCGAGCACGGCGAGCGCGGCCATCGGCAACGCGCGCAGCAGCACGCGGTGCAACGAGTGACGGCCGGCGCGCCAGTCCTCGCTGAGCCCACGGAACAGGATGGCGAACAGCACCAGCGCCGGAATGTTGAGCCACACGGGCGGGATCAGGCTGGCCGTCGTGTTGAGGTTGTTCGACTCGGCCAGGGAGTTGAACGCGCCGAAGGCCTGGATCGTCGGCGTGACGAACAGCCACGGGGCGAACGGCAGGAGCAGCAGCTCGCTGAAGCGACCCAACGGCCGCAGTGCCCCGATGCCGAACCCGGCCAGCGCCGCCACCAGTACCCCCACGACGGCCGACAGCAGGGGCGGCACCCAGGTGTTGATGGTGATCTGAGCCGAGTCGAGGCGGGCGACGAGCCGGCCGTCGGCGCCGCCGGAGCCGCCGAACTCGCCGAACCAGGGCCACAGCACGTACGCGACGACGGCGAGGCAGCCGACCAGCAGCGCGATCACCGCCACGGTCGCCGGGGCGGACGGTGCGCGCCCATCGGCGTCGGGCACCCAGCGCACCCGCAACCCGCTCAGCGCGACGATGAGGACGGCGGCCACGCCGAGCAGGGCGAGCAGGATGCCGACCAGGGTCAGCAGGGCCGCGCCGGAGCCCAGGTCGATGCGCATGAACGCGCCCTGCAGGGCCACGTTCATCAGCGTCGTGTCGCGGCCGCTGCGGGCCAGCATGTACGGAAGGTCGAACGACTGCAGCCCGTACGCGAGGCCGGCGAGGCCGAGCACGGCGCCCACCACGAACGCGGCGGTCAGGGATCGGGGCTCGTCGGCGCGGCGGCGCAGCACCGCGAGGAACACCGTGACGCTCACGGCGAGCACCGCGCCGAACAGGATCAGCCAGATGATCCAGGTCAGGCCCAGGCGCGGGTAGTCACGCAGCAGGTCGGTACGCCGGACGGCGAACCAGGCCGCGGCGACCCCGACGGGGCTGAACAGCACGAGCAGCGGCACCAGCACGAGGCGGGTCAACCGCCGTCCCACCGCGCCGGAACGGTGGGCCAACCAGGCGACGACCGGGCCGCCGACCAGGAGCGTCAGCAGCAACGGAAGCGTGATCAGCAGGGTGATCCCGAGCGCCGGCCCGAAGTCGCGGGTGAGCACGTGCTCGTAGTTGTCCAGGCCGATGAATCTCGGCTCGACATCGCGGAACGGCTGCTTGCGGTAGAAGCTGTCCACAACGGACGTCGCTGTCGGTACCACGTACACGATGAGCCACGCGACCAGTGCGGGCACGAGCATCGCCAGTCCG
The DNA here is from genome assembly GCA_023437285.1 of Actinomycetes bacterium. Taxonomy (GTDB): domain Bacteria; phylum Actinomycetota; class Actinomycetes; order Mycobacteriales; family Micromonosporaceae; genus Luedemannella. The sequence goes on from JAEZGP010000109.1 coordinate 3,803, forward strand.
ATGACCCGGGCAACCGGGGCGGCGGGGCCCCGCCTCGGCGGCGTGGCGGGGTAGGCGATCCCCTGCGGTTGCTCGGGTTGGCTCATCGGTCCGCCTTCGCGTCGGTGCGTGTTGTCGTCCGCATGCTAGTCATACTGATCAACAGTCGACTACCCACCGGTACGGATCATCGCGTGCGGGCCAGCAGCCACCGGGCGACCAGGCCGGCGGCGACGGCGATCCCGACCAACGACGCCAGCGCCACGACGTCGGCGCCCTGGCCGTTCCACGGCGCGCGGATGGCGTCGACCAGCAGGCCGGTCGGGGTGAACCCGGCGGCCGTGTTGAGCGCGTCCGGCAGGAC
>JAEZGP010000121.1 GCA_023437285.1 Actinomycetes bacterium
CTCGTTCTCATACCAGGTACACATTCTTGACCTTGCCGTGGTGGCGGGCGAACGGGCCGGTGCCGAAGTCGTGCACGCGTACCCGGATGTCGGCGGCCGACGGGTCCTCGGCGACCGACTCGGCGAAGTCGCGGCTGACGCTGCTCAGGTGCGCCAGCACGCCCCTGCGGCAGTGGTCGACGAGCGCGGCGCGGCCGGCCGCGTCGAGACCGGCGTCCGCGCGCAACTGCAGGTGCACGACCGGGCGGCTCTCCAGGTCGGCGGTCTCGTGCAGGGCCAGGCAGAAGCTCTCCAGCAGGTGCGCCATCGGGTTGCCCTGGTACAGGCCGTACTCGACGTCCTGCGGGTAGATGTTGGCGCCCATGTACGACACCGTGGAGTCCTTGCGGCCGAACAGGAACAGCAGCGGCAGCCGCATGCGGTCCACCCCGAACGCGGCCACCGCCCCGGGATCGTTGCCCGTGGCCGCCATGACGTCCGGGAACGAGATGAGCCGGCCCTCGTCGCCGACGTTGTAGCGCACCTTCGGGGCGAGCACGGCCGTGCTGTTGATGGTGCACAGCACCTCGCCGTCGTCGGTCACCTCCAGGTACGTCTCCAACGGGTTGTACTGGAAGATCATCGGAAGGCGTCCCTCGCCGGGGCCGAGCAGCGCCTCGCGCAGTCGCTCGTCGCTACGCAGCCGGCGGCGCAGCCACACGGTCAGGTCCGTCTCGCCGGCCATGCCGATCGTCAGGTCGCTCGCGCCGTAGCCGGATCGCACCTTGAGGAACCGCTCCTCCAGATAGTCGCGCAGCGCCTCGGTCATGCCCTCGCCGCCGACGAGGCCGTTGATGCGGTAGTCCGACCAGGGAAAGTCCTCGGCGTCGAGCTTGTCGCGCAGGTGCTTGAGGAACGGCGGGTACGCCGCGACGATGTACTCGAAGTCGGGGCCGAAGTGCCGCAACGTGTCGGCGATCTTCGCGAGGTCGGGTCCGGTGTTCTTCACCATGGCGATGCGCGACATCGCGATGCCGGTGTTCGTGCCCGTCGCCCAGGCGCCCATCGAGTACGCGTTGATGACGAAGCGGCGCCGCGACGGGAAGACGGCCGTGGTGTAGCCGGCCAGGTTCTTGTGCACCGTACGCAGCTCGCGGCGGCCGCGGATCCAGTTGAACGGCGTGCCCGACGAGCCCGACGACTCGTCGACCACGGTGCCCTCGATCTCGATGCGACCGTTCCAGCAACGCTGATGCTCCGGGTACGCCATGACGTAGGACTTCTTGTCGGTGGGCGGGTAGGACGACAGGTCGAACCAGCGGAACCGCCACCCGTTGGCGCGCAGGTGCTCGGTGTAGGCCGGGACGTCGAGCGCGGCGAACTGGCACGTCATCCACGCGTGCAGCCGGGCGAAGCGGGCCATCCACGGGCGGTAGTTGCGCGCCATCAGCCGCCACACGGCGGGATTGATCCGATATGCCGCGTACAGTCCCGTGAGGGTAAAGCTGGTGATGCGCAGAAGCCACTGCCTCACGAACGACACGTCTACCTGCCCCTCCGTCCGACTACCGCTCCGCATTGTCGCCCGGCCTGTCAACAGGCGGTTCACGACGTCGGTGGTCGCGGTGCGCGGGTGCCGTCCACGCGCTGGATCCCATCGAAGCGGATGCGTGCCATGACCACGTTCCCCGTATTCTTGACCCGTGGCCAGGGAAGGCAGTTCCATCGACAAGACGCTGGCGGTGCTGGAGGCGCTCGCCGAACACCACCGCGTCACCGACATCGCGACCGCGACCGGCGTCTCCAAGTCGACAGCGCACCGGATCCTGCAGGCCCTCGTCCTGTGGGGTTTCGCCCGGCCCGACGGCCTGGGCAGCTATGAACCCGGGCCGCGCATCCTGACGCTGGCCGGCCGGGTGATGTTCCGGTTCGACCCGGCCCGGCAGGCGTCCGGCGCGCTGCGCGCGCTGTGCGAGGCCACCGGGTACACCACGCACTTCGCGATCCGCAGCCTCGACGAGGCGGTGTACGTCGACAAGCAGGAGGGCCACCGGCCGTTCCAGATGCTCTCGCGCATCGGCATGGGCATCGCCCTGCACACGACGGCGATTGGCAAGGCGATCCTGGCGCAGCTCAGCGACGACGAGGTGCTGGCGATCTGCCGGCGCACCGGCCTGGCCCGGCGCACGCCCAACACGCTGACCAGCGAGGAGGATCTGCTGACGCACCTGGCGCGGGTCCGCGCGGTGGGGTACGCGGTCGACGACGAGGAGAACGAGCCGGGCATCCGGTGCGTCGGCGCGCCGGTCTTCGATCACACCGGACAGGTGCTCGGCGGCATCTCCATCTCCACGCTGACGATGGTCAGCGACATGGCCGGAATGGAGGAACGCGCACCCGAGGTGATCGCCGCGGCGCGCGACGTGTCCGCGGCATTGGGTGCGGCCACCCCGACCGTGCGCGCATAAGCCGACGTGCGCGCATAAGCCGACGGCCGCGCATAAGCCGACGGCGCGACGGTCCTGCGACCGCCGCGCCGTCAGCTACCGCCCCGTTACGGGCTTGTGCAGGTCAGCGACGGTGCTGACGTGCTACCGCTCGACGAGCCGGTGAAGCCGAACGTCGTGGAGCCGTTGGCACTGATGCTGCCGTTGTAGGAGGCGTTTTTCACGGTGACCGGCGAGCTGGTGCCGCTGGCGACGCCGTTCCACAGTTGGGTGACCGACTGGCCGCCGCCGAAGTTCATCACCACGGTCCAGCCGTTGATCGACGAGTTGCCGGCCCTGACGGTCACGTCACCCTGGAAGCCACCCGGCCACTGGTTGACCTGGGTGTAGGTCGCGGTGCAGGCACCGCCGCCGGGGTTGGTGCCGCTGCTCGTCTGCGGGGCGTTCGACGTCGGGTTCCTCGTGATCGGCACGCTGCTCGTGACCGGGCCGCTCGTGACCGGCGCCGCGGAGGTCTGCGGGGTGTTGCCCTCGCTGACGGTGATGTTGGAGCTGCCGGAGCTCTGGTAGCCCTCGGTGGCCATGATCTGGTAGTCGTGCTGGCCCAGCGTCAGGCCGGCCGAGCGCCAGGCGTTGAAGTGGTTGGCCACCGTGATCGTGCCACCGGTGCGCTTCGACTGGCGGATGCTCCAGTACTGGTAGAACGTGGCCGTGCCCTGGATCGAGGGCTGGTTCACGCGCTGCGTGCGGTACAGGTCGTAGGTGCTGCCGTCGCTGACGACCGACCCGAACCGCTGGGCCCCGGTGGACGGGTTGTAGTTGCCGAAGTTCTCCACGACGTAGTACTCGACGAGCGGGTTGGTCATCCAGCCGTAGAGGGCGAGGTAGCCGTTGCCGTTGACGTTGAAGCTACCCGAGTAGTTGACCACCCGGTTGGATGATCCGGGCTTCCAGCCCTTGCCACCGACGTGGTTGTTGATGTTGCTCCACTGGTAGCTGTAGTTACCACCGGCACCCAACCGCATGGTGACGTTGCCGTTGTCCTTCCAGTACGAGAAGAAGAATCCGTTGTGGTACCCGGTCTCGTTGGAGGTGATGGTGCGGTCGGCGTCGGCGTAGGCGTTGGTCGCGAGGATGGTGCCGGTCACGGCCAACGCCGCGGCGCTGACACCCGCGATCAGCATCCGGAGCCGGCGGCGTTTGGGACGCGCCTGGGGGACGGGGACGTCGGTCATCTCTTCTGTTTCCTCCTTGCGGAATGGAGCAGTCCGCGATGCCTCGTTGCGACGCGCCGTTTTCAACCGTCCGGCGGCGCGACGGCGTACGTCGCTAGGAATTCCGCGAGGTTGCCATACCGACTTCATACTTCTCAAGGAAACCGGTTCAGTGATCGCGCCCCGTCAGCGCCCCGGGCGGCCTATCCCGCCAAGAAACCTCGATATCTGGCAGCCGTACGCAGCCGAAACGCGCTCGAAACTTCTCCGCACATGATCGTAAATTCCGTTCAGTCAGATGTCATCATGCAAGATCGGCAAAATGGCGCGTCACGCATAATGATCTTTGGAGGATGTCAATGCGTGATGCTCCTGTCGCCTTCGGTTGCGACCTGCTCCGTCAGCCAGTCGGTGACACGGTCGAGGACGGCCGGCTCGACCGGACGGCGAACCTCTTCCTTGTACGCGCGCAGCGACGCTGCGCCGGGCTGGGTACGCAGCAGGTGGCTGACGTCGGGGGCGACCCAGGTCTGCACCGGCCCGGACACGAGCTGCGCGATCGCGGTCAGGTCGGCGGGGTCGACCTGGAGGTCCTTGCCGCCGGTGATGGCGAGGACGGGCATCGTCAGGCGGGCCAGGTCGTCGCGCGGGTCGTAATCGAGGTACTCGCGGAACCACTTCGCGTTGACCCTGGCGCCGCCGATGCGCGCGACGTCGGTACTGGTCGCACGGATCTTGTCGTGGTTGCGGCTGACCTGGCGGACCAGGTCCACGCGCAGCACCTTGAGTACGGCGCGGACCGGTGCCGGCAGCGACGGTGCCAGGATGCTCGCCTGCCAGCGCAGCACGGCGTCCCCGCGCCGGGCCGCGCCGGCCAGCAGTACGACCCCGGCCGGACCGGCCGGCTGGTTCGCCATGCGGGCGGCGGCGATGGTGGCCAGCGTCGCGCCCTCGCTGTGTCCGATGAGGAACAGCCGCTCGGCGACGGTTTCGGGGCGG
>JAEZGP010000131.1 GCA_023437285.1 Actinomycetes bacterium
CCGGGGCCGGCGGGTGGCGTCAAGGCCGCCACCCGCCGGACACTACGCGGGCTAGCTCTGGTTGAGCGCCGCCGTGATCTTGTCGTCGGCGGCCTTGGTGGCGTCGGCGATCGTGGCCTTACCCGTCACGATGTCGCGCAGCATCTGCACCAGGACGCCCTGCTGCTCGACGTCGGCCCAGCGCGGTGCGACGGGGACGAACCAGCTGGACTTGGCGGCGTTGGCGGCCGCGGCGTTGTCCGGCTTGGTCGCGACGACCTCGTCCATCAGGTTGGTCGCGTTGGGCAGGGCGCCCTTGGCGATCAGGCCCTTGTTGGCGGTGGTGTCGGTGAAGTACTTCAGCCACTCCTGGGCGAGCGCCTTCTGCTTGCTCTTCTCGGTGACCGCGAGGTCGGAACCGCCGAGGAAGCTGGGGATGCCCTTGTCGGCCGTCGCGCCGGGCAGCGCGACCGCGGCGACCTTGCCCTTGATCTTCGTGTCGACCATGGGCGAGTTGGGGTCGTTGGGGTCCTTGCGCTGCTGCTGCACCGCGCCGAGTTCCCAGCCGTTGCCGTAGAGCATGGCGGCGTGGCCCTGGGCGAAGATCGCGTCCTGGTCGGCCTCGTCCTTGGTGACGTCGCCCTTCGAGTAGTTCTTGACGAGGTCGGCCCACTTGGCGAGGCCGGCCTGCGACTCGGGGCTGGACAGCGTGCCGGTCCACTTGCCGCCGTCGTTCCGGGCGATGGCGCCGCCCTCGTTGTAGACCCACGACATGGCGGCGTACCAGTAGGCGCCGGGCATGTAGAAGGCCGCGAAGTTCTTGTCGCCGGCGTTGTCGGCCTTCAGCTTCGCGGCCGCGGCGAGCAGTTCGTCGTACGTGGTGGGGGGCTTGAGGCCCGACTTGTCGAACAGGTCCGTGCGGTAGATCAGTACGCGAGCGCCGGCGTAGTACGGGGCGCAGTACTGCTTGCCCTCGTACTCGCAGGCGCCGGACAGGCCGGTGAGCCAGTTGGCCGAGTTCTCGAACTTGGTCTTGTCGAGTTCGGCGAACGCGCCGTCGAATACGTACTTCGACATCTGGGTGTTGCCCAGCTCGACGACGTCGGGCACGTCGCTGCCGGCCAGGGCCGTGTCGAGGTTGGTGAGTACGGTGCTCCACTGCTGGTACTCGACCTTGACGTCGCCGCCGGTGGCGGCCTTGTAGCGGGCGGTGGCGTCGTCGACGACGTTCTGCCAGCCCGACTGCGCGTCGACCATGAGCCAGACCTTGAGGGTCGTGCCCGTACCGTCGAGGGGGTTCTTGGTGGACTCGCCGCCCTTGTCGTCGTTGCCGCACGCGGCGACGCCGATGAGCGTCGCTGCGAGAACTGCCGCGATCGCGACCTTTCGCCTCACGCCATCCTCCTTTGGGATGTTCTCGTCGCTCGGCCGTGTCACCACGCGCCGTTGGGGTTGCGCCATGTCGGCGAGTCAGGGTCCACAGAGAACTCTTAACTCACCTTTCAGATAAGACTCTTAACTGTTTCCGAGCAAACATCCACCGTGACGGGCGTCTCTGTCAAGGGACCTCGGCGGATAAACAAAACTGTTACCTCGCCCCGGGCCGGCCGACGGCGCGGCCGTCATGCCCGTGAGCTGCGTACCGCCCCGAGTGGACGCGGCGGTCAGGCCGCCGACCGGGTCAACTCCCAGAACGCCACCGCGGCGGCCGCCGCCACGTTGAGGGAGTCCACGCCCCGGGACATGGGGATGACGACGCGGCGGTCGCTGGCCTTCATCGCCGCCTCGGACAGGCCCGAACCCTCCGCGCCGAGCAGCAGCGCCGCGCGCTCGCGGGCCTCGGCGGGCAGGTGCTGGATGGCCTCGGCGTCCGGCGCCGGTGTGAGCGCCAGGACCGCGAAGCCCGCCTCGCGCACCGTGGCCAACGCGTCGGGCCAGGGCTCCAGGCGGGCGTACGGGACGGCGAACACCTCGCCCATGCTGACCCGGACGCTGCGCCGGTAGAGCGGGTCGGCGCACGACGGCGAGAGCAGGACGGCGTCCATGCCGAGCGCCGCCGCGCCACGGAAGATCGCACCGAGGTTGGTGTGGTTGTTGACGTCCTCCAGGATCGCCACCCGGCGGGCGTCCGCGAGCACGTCGGAGGCCTGCGGCAGGGGCCGGCGGTGAAACGACGCGAGTACGCCACGGTGCACGTGGAAGCCGGTCGTGTGTTCCAGCACGGACTGGCTGCCGGCGTAGACCGGCGCCCCGCCGAGGTCGAGGCCGGCGAGCTGCTCGGTGCGCTTGGCGTCGATCAGGACGGAGCGGGGCCGGTAGCCGGCCCGCAGGGCGCGGCGCAGCACCAGCTCGCCCTCGGCGATGAACAGACCGTTGGGCGGTTCGAACCGGGTACGCAGGGCGACGTCGGTCAGCTCGCGGTAGTCGGCCACCCGCGGATCGGCCGGGTCGGTTATCTCCTCGATCGCCACGGTCGCATCATCCCGCAGAGACGGACCGACCCCCGCGCCCGGGCGGGCACGGGGGCCGGTACGCGCGTACGTCAGGCGGACGTGGTCGGGATCCGGCCCGTCGGCGGCTCGTCGGCCGGCGGGCTGATCGGCACGACGGACTCGGCC